>JAVBKH010000086.1:0-5971 GCA_031554155.1 Oscillospiraceae bacterium | reverse complement strand
TAGTCGCGATTTTAGCGCTACGCAAGGAAATAAGGTTGCCAAAATAATTATTCGTTCAGCATATACCACAATTACTTGAAAATCATTATAATTTTTTAAACAAAATTATAATGATTTTATTGACAAATACTAAATAAAGTGTACAATGTAATTAACAGAATATTGTACTTGTATATGCTCGAAAATATGGTCGAGCGTTTCTACCAACTACCGTAAAATAGTTGCCTACGAGTCACATGCCTTTTTTAGGTGAGTGACGGGCAGCGCGGTAGTTTTTTCTTTTGCCGCACAATGTTCAACAAAATCTGTGTGAAAGAGAGACTTGATATGTCACAAAGCTTCGTTTTAAAAGGGAATATTTGCCACAGCAAGAATTTGCAGACCCTTGAATGCATTGAAAACGGCTATGTAGTTTGCGAAAACGGTAGGTCAGCGGGAATTTTTTCCGTCTTGCCCGAACAATACTCGAACCTGCCATTAAGCGACTGCGACGACAGCGTGATTATTCCTGGGCTAATAGACCTACACGTCCACGCGCCGCAATATTCTTTTCGTGGCTTGGGCATGGACTTGGAGCTGCTTGACTGGCTAAACACATATACTTTCCCCGAAGAAGCGCGCTATAACGACATTGATTACGCCGAACGCGCATATTCAATGTTTGTGTCGGACCTAAAGCGTGGGCCTAATACGCGCGCGTGCATTTTCGCAACAGTTCATCCCGAAGCGACTTTACATTTGATGAGCAAGCTTGAAGAAAGT
This sequence comes from Oscillospiraceae bacterium, assembly GCA_031554155.1. GTDB lineage: Bacteria > Bacillota > Clostridia > Oscillospirales > Ruminococcaceae > WRAV01. Next base: position 5,209 of record JAVBKH010000086.1, on the reverse strand, counting down.
GGCTTGGTTACAATGGTCGGCAAGGTAAACATGGACCGCAACTGCCCCGATATTTTGCGCGAAGTTGACGCTGACGCAAGCATTGAATCGACGAGAGAATGGCTCAAAGCCTGCACAAACTTTAAAAATACTACTCCCATACTCACGCCGCGCTTTATCCCCTCATGCACAGATGCATTGATGACTGAAATAAAAAATATACAGGCTGAATATAAGATTCCAGTACAATCGCATTTATCAGAGAATCGAAGCGAAGTCGAGTGGGTGCAAAAGCTTTGTCCCACATCTAAATTTTATGGCGATGCTTACGAGCAATTCGGTCTTTTTGGCGGTGAAGACACACCGACAATCATGGCTCACTGCGTCTTATCTGGGGACGAAGAAGTTGAGCTTATGCGGAAAAATGGAGTTTTCATCGCGCATAGCCCACAGTCAAACATGAACATAGCCTCGGGCATAGCACCTATTCGCAAATTTTTGAACAAAGGCGTTAAGGTTGGGCTTGCAAGCGATGTTGCAGGTGGCTGCCACACGTCGATTTTACGCTCAATGAGCGACGCTATTCAGTGCTCCAAGCTGCGGTGGCGTCTGGTTTGTCAAGATGATGCGCCGCTTACGGTTGCCGAAGCTTTTTACCTAGGAACACGCGGCAGCGGCGGCTTTTTTGGCAAGGTCGGCAGCTTTGACCCAGATTTTGAGTTTGACGCAGTTGTCATAGACGACTCAAATCTAGCTGCACCGAATAAACTTTCAGTTGAAGACAGGCTCGCGAGAATCGTGTATTTCTCCGACGATAGGAACATCTTGGCAAAATATGTGCGCGGAGAAAAACTGCACTTGTAATTTTGCTAAAACTGCTATACAATAGTAAAAATTAGGTGGTGATAGATATGCTTCAAGTCAAAAATCTCCAAATAGGAGCAGGAATTCCAAAAATCTGCGTCCCTCTTGCAGGCAGTAGCGTAAGCCAATTGCTTGCAGAAGTTGATAAGGCAAAAAAATCTGCGGCTAATCTAGTAGAATGGCGTGTTGACTACTTTGATTTTGCGCTCGACGAAAACAAAGTTATAACCGCTCTGGGCGAGATTAGGCAAGCTTTAGGCGATATGCCGTTGCTTGTCACTTTCCGCACAAAGTCAGAGGGTGGCACTAAGGAAATCACGCGCGAAGCCTATCTAAGCTTGAACCACAAGCTTTTGAACTCAACCACGCTTGATTTGCTCGATATAGAAATTTTGCAAGGCGACGACGTGTGCAAAGAATTGATTTCTTCTGCCCAAAAAAAATCTGTTAGAACTGTTCTTTCGTCGCACAATTTTGAGTTCACACCAAGCCACGACGAAATGTTGTCCCTTTTGCAAAAGGCCGTTGGCTTGGGCTGTGACATTGCCAAGGTTGCAGTTATGCCAAAATCTCAACAAGACGTTCTGACACTTTTGCATACAAGTTCAAAGTTTAAGCAAGAAAATCCAAGCACACCGCTAATCGCAATTTCAATGGGCAGGCTTGGAGTATTAAGCCGCATAGCAGGCGAGATTTTTGGCTCAGACATCACCTTTGCGTCACTTCTTGAAGCGACTGCCCCAGGCCAACTACAAGCTGATGACTTGTATAATATTCTGCGAATTTTGCACAACTAAAGCAAAAAGCAATCAGCTTAAAGCCAATTGCTTTTATAAAAACTCATTTTGGTTTGCTTAGAAGATTGTACCACGCGCGGTGTTATCCTGCACACAAATTCTCTCGACCTTGCCGCCTGTGACTGCAAATCTCACAACATACGGGCATTGCTCTGTAAACTTAATTGTGTTGCCGTCTTTATCGTATGCAATCCAAATATCTTCTGTTTCAGTATATTTATGTACAAACTCTTTGGGATATTTTGCCTCAACCTCTTTAGCTAGATTGCCCACTGTTAAGCCATTAGCAAGCTTCCACTTGTCAGATTCGAAACGAATCGCGCGGGTAACGCCATCTGCATCATAGTCAAATGCAATCTCATCATTATCCCAATATTTGTATCGGTTCACTTTTTCCTCAAAAAATTCAACAATATGCTCTGGAACCGGGTTATCGAACAATGTTTCTATATCCGTCTGCTTGTCTCCAATGCCAATTTTTAAATTATCTTCCGAACGATAAACCGCAAACGGGCTAGCATCTTTGGCATCAACAGCCGAGCAGCCAACAAAAGTCCCTATTATCATTACAAATATAATCGCGAACACTATTTTCTTGATAAAATCACCCTCTAATCAAAGTCTTGTTATACCATACAAAAAAAAGCGTAATTTGTCAATAAACAAACTTTGAATAAATTATATCAATTTGCTCTCAACATTTCTACTAGGAGGTTATATGATGAGTGACATCAGCAAATCTGTGATAAAAAAAGACCACTCTGCCAAAATGAACGGCAGCGCAATGTACGTTTGTGACCTTGCAACCGAAGGTATGCTGTTTGGTAGACTTCTGCGTTCAACAGTTGCGCACGCAAAAATAAAAGCCGTGGAATTGCCCGAGCTTCCAGATGGATATTATTACGTTGACCATCGCGATGTGACAGGCGCGAATCAAGTCCATGTAGTTCTCGACGACTCACCTGTTTTTGCAGTCGACACCGTAGAATATATCGGCGACCCAATCGGCATGATTTGTGGCCCAGATGAACGTGAGGTCAACAGTCTGCTTGGCAAAATAAAGGTAGAATACGAGGAACTTGCGCCAATTCTTGACATGCACAAGTCCGACGTTATTTTCTTTGATTATGGCTATACAAAGGGTGACGCCGAAAAAGCCTTCGCTGAAGCGGATAAAATCTATGAGGATGCCTTTGAGACAGGCTTGCAGGAGCATGTATACCTTGAAACAAACGGCATGGTTGCCGAATGTGTTGACGGAAAAGTCACTGTTCACGGCTCAATGCAATGCCCATATTACGTCAACAATGCGGTAATTAAAGCCACAGGATTGACAAAGGACCAAGTGCAGACAAAAATGGACGTCACAGGCGGCGGATTTGGCGGCAAAGAGGATTATTCCTCGTTTTTGGCATGTCAATGCGCTATTGCTTCACAAAAAACAGGCAAACCAGTTCGAGTTATCTTTGACAGGCGCGAGGATATTGAAGTCACAAGCAAGCGACACCCGTCGTATAGTGTCTACAAAGTCGCCGTCAAAGACGGCAAAGTAACAGCCATGGACATTGAGGTTTTGTACAATGGCGGCGCGTACACCACGCTTTCCTCCGTTGTTTTGCAAAGAGGCATAATTGGCTCAAGCGGCGTATATTATGTCGAAAACCTAAAAGTTCATGGCCGCGTTGTAAAGACAAACACAGTGCCAAACGGTGCATTTCGCGGCTTTGGCGGCCCACAAACATTTTTTTCAGTGGAGATGATGATGAGCCACATTGCAAAGGAATTGGGCCGTGACTCCATGGAATTTAAACTTGCAAACGTTGCGAAGCAAGGCGAAACAACGTCCACAAACGGCATATACCACTTCCCTGTTCCAATTCCCGAAATGACAACGGAAATTGCAAAACTAAGCGATATTGTGAAGAAACGTGAGCAATACAAAAATCAAACTGGCCGCTATCGTCGCGGTGTTGGCATGTCGATGGTTTTCCACGGCGCAGGCTTCACTGGCGCAGGTGAGCGCGATTTAATCAAGGCTGTGGTACGTCTGCACAAAACAACTGACGGTAACGTCGAGATTTTGTGCGCGGGAACTGACATGGGCCAAGGCTTGAAGACGACTTTAACCAAAATCGTTGCAAACGAGCTTGACTTGCCACATGAGCGCATTATTATCCAAGACCCAGACACTGACCGTGTTCCCGATTCTGGCCCCACCGCCGCCTCCCGCTCAATAATGACAGTTGGCGAATTGCTTCGTCGCGCTGCAATTAAGCTGAAAGCAGAATGGGAAGACGGCAAAGACCAAGTGGTCGAAGAACGCTTCAAAGAGCCTGATTTCGTCATACCCTTTTATCTCGACACATTCCAAGGCGACGCCTACCCCACTTACAGTTGGGCTGTGTACGCAATCGAAGTTGAGGTCGACACATACACAGGACTCTCAAAAATTCTCGGCGCGTGGGGCAGCTTTGATGTCGGCACGCCAATTGACACCGATATAGTCATGGGCCAAATGGAAGGCGGCTTCTTGCAAGGCATAGGCTACGGCGGTCTTGAGCAAATGGCCACTGACAACAAGGGGAGAATCCGCAACAATAGCTTTAGCGACTACATTATCCCGACTTCCGTCGATGTGCCTAACATGGTTGCAACTCTGCATGTTGTGGACTACCCCCTTGGGCCTTACGGCGCTAAAGGCGCTGGTGAGCTGCCGTTAGTCGGCGCACCGTCGGCGTATGTTGAGGCCATTGAGCAAGCTCTAGGAGCAAAGCTCAACCGCACACCGTTTTCCGCAGAGGACACCATGACGCTGCTTAGAAAGAAGGTGGACTAAATGTCAAATGAAATTAGATTTACGATGAACGGCGAGGAAGCCATATACGCTGGCAACCCCAGCGACAGACTACTTGACACTTTGCGCGAGCATTACCGCTTAACAGGCACAAAATGTGGCTGTAAGGAGGGCGAATGCGGTGCTTGCTCCGTTATTCTTGACGGCAAGCTCACAAACTCCTGCATGGTGGCAATGGGTCGGCTTGATGGCGCAGACCTCGTCACAATTGAGGGGTACAGCAAAACAAAACGCTTTGAGGTACTCGATGCAGCTTACGCCTCGGTTTCCGCAGTACAATGCGGTTTTTGCATACCTGGCATGGTGCTTGCCTCCGAATGTTTGCTCTCCGAAAATCCCCACCCTACCGAGGACGAAATTCGCGTGGGCATTTCGGGAAATCTTTGCCGTTGCACAGGTTACAACGCCATTGTAAAAGCAATCGGCATAGCTGCTAAGGAGGGCGACGGACTATGGTAAACTTTGCCTCACCAAAATCTTTGAAAGAAGCTTTAGAACTGCGCAAAAACCCTGAATTCACGCCATATGCAGGCGGCACTGACCTTATGGTCGAGGCCGAAGAAAACGCAAGCTACCTTTTTTTGCACAACGTACCCGAAATGCGCAAAATCACCGAAGACAACGAATATATTCGCATAGGCGCAGCCGTCACGTTCACCGAAATAATAAAAAGCGATGTCGCTCCGCAAATTCTAAAGGACGCTTGCGCAGGAAT
>JAVBKH010000088.1:0-4948 GCA_031554155.1 Oscillospiraceae bacterium | reverse complement strand
TTTTGCATGTGCCCTGGTGGCGTGGTTGTGCCTGCCGCGTCGGAGCTTGAAGGCGTTGTGACTAACGGCATGAGCGCGTTTTCCCGCGACCAAGAAAACGCCAACTCTGCTCTTGTGGTCTCCGTTGATGCCGCTGATTTTGGTGGCAACCCTTTTGACGGTGTGAATTTTCAGCGGCGATTAGAGCAGGCCGCTTTTGTTCAAGGCGGCAAAAGTTACCGCGCTCCCGCTCAAGATGTGGGCAGCTTTCTTGCAAGCAAAGCGGGATTGAAGCTTGGCAAAATCAAACCTAGCTATTTGCCAAGCGTTGCCGACGGCGATTTTGCAAAACTTTTTCCCAAAGAAATCACCGAATTTTTGCAAATGGGACTGCGAGCCTTTGGCCAAAGGCAAAGCGGATTCGCTGATATTAGCAGCATCTTGACGGGAGTTGAGACGCGCACCTCTTCACCTGTGCGAATTACTCGCGGCGAGAATTTGCAAGCTCTTGGAATCGAGGGGTTGTATCCCTGCGGAGAGGGTGCAGGTTATGCGGGTGGCATAATGAGCGCCGCCGTTGACGGCTTGCGCTGCGCCGAAGCCGTGGCTAAAACTGCAAACGAATAGCGGATTCTTGTCCGCAAAAACCTATATGCACGTCATTCAAGGTTATGCCGTATACTATTGTATCACGAAATGTGCTGCGACATTTTGCGCTTCGTGACTAGGCTAAACTGGAATGGATGTGTTATCGTGAAAATCGGTGTTGCGTTATCTGGGTGTCACATCGGCGGTGTGAGCGCGTGGAGCGTTTTGCGTGAGCTTGAAGCGCAAGGCTTCGACCTTCAAATGGTATCGGCGTGTTGTGTGCCTGCAACCACCTCTTTATTATACGCGAGCGGCTGTGAAGATGCAGCCATGAAAAGGCTTTCTCTTGGGTTTTTAAGCGACGCGCGCGAGTCTGACATAGATTTTGCTGTGGCAAATTTGTCGGCGGCATTTCGTGAGGGAAACAAAAAAACTACCCCGCTTGCCATAAATGCAGTGAATGTAACTGATGGCAACATTGTCATGTTTACAGACGATGTTTCGCTAAGGTCGAGCAATCTTAAAACCTTTGCAGACGCTGACCCTTACGATATTTTAAGCGCCACAATAAGCTTGATGGACGGTCTTGGCAGCTACCGCTACGGCGGGCAACATCTTTGTGATTTTTGCTGCTGGTATGGCTGCCCTGTCCATGCGCTGAAGCTTGCGGGTGTTGAAAAAATAATTTCTATAGCGTTCGTGCCAAAATTCCCAAAGACCCCTTACGAGGTTTTAGTAAAGCAAATGATTGCAAGCTCCGCTTCTGCGGCAGATATACATATTTCTATTGAGTTTGCGAGTCGTGGATTATCCTTTGAACAATACGAAAAGATTGCAACTACAAAAATTAAAAGCAGTGCAAACAAAATTTTGTTAAAAACTTTGTTTTAGATTAAGCCAAATGCGGCCGCGTGGAAAAGATTTTTCACGCGGCCTGTTTTTTGCTTCCAAAAAAATCTTGCAAAAAAAGTGAAATAATGCTAGACTAAAGGTTAAATAAAAAAAATGTCGCAAAGGGAGTGCAAATATGGCAAACATAAAGATAGAGCTTTCAAAAAGCTTAAAGCCAAAGCCAGAAGATGAAAGCAAGCTTGGATTTGGCAAGATTTTTACCGACCATATGTTCATTGTGAATTACAGCTCCGCCAAAGGCTGGCATGACGCGCGAATTGTTCCCTACGGCCCAATTTCGCTTGACCCTGCGGCGACCTGCCTGCACTATGGTCAGCTAATTTTTGAGGGGCTTAAAGCTTATCGCACCAAAAACGGCAAACTTGTCATGTTTCGCCCTGAAAAAAATATGCAGAGGCTTAACAAAAGCGATGAGAGACTTTGTATGCCCGAAGTCGACGTAAACTTTATGGTTGACGCAATCAAAGAGCTTATCAAAGTCGAAAAAGACTGGATTCCATCGTCGGAAGGCACTTCGCTTTACATTAGGCCGTTCATTCTCTCGGACGAAGCTTTCCTCGGTGTGCACCCGTCCGACACGTACCAGCTTCTCGTCATTCTCTCGCCTGTTGGCTCATATTATTCTGGTGGCCTTGCCCCTATTCGCATATACGTGGAGAGCGAATATGTTCGCGCTGTACGCGGCGGCACAGGCTTTGCCAAATGTGCAGGCAACTACGCAGCGTCGCTTCGCTCGCAGGTTAACGCCCAATCGCAAGGCTTTGCCCAAGTTCTCTGGCTTGATGGCGTTGAGAATAAATACGTCGAAGAAGTCGGCTCTATGAACGTGTTCTTCGTTCTCGAAAACGAAATCGTCACCCCTGCATTAAACGGCAGCATTTTGCCTGGTATTACACGAGATTCCGCCATTGAGGTTTTAAAATCGTGGAATTTGCCAATCGTAGAGCGCAAAATCTCAATTGATGAGATAGCCGAAGCCTACGACAACGGTAAGCTCAAGGAAGTTTTCGGCACAGGCACGGCAGCAGTAATCTCTCCTGTTGGTGAGCTTACTTGGGGAGACAAAAAAATGATAATTAATAATAATCAAATTGGTGACCTTTCGCAAAGACTTTACGATGAAATCACTGGTATTCAGCGCTGTGAGCGAGAAGATAAGTTCGGTTGGGTTTGTCATATAGACTAAATCTCCGCCACAAAAAAACAGCCTTGCTTTTTGTTGAGAAGCAAGGCTGTTTTTTGTTATTTGATTGCGCTGCTTGCCTTGTTAGTGCTGAAAAATATCTCAAAAAGCTCTTTCAGTGCTCTGCTTGGCTCGTCCAATCTTGATTCATGAAAATTTGTTGGCAACCTTGTTTCAACAAAATTCATTGCGCCTTGCATGAACGCCACCGACGCGTCACATGCCGAGTCAGGCTCACAGTGCGATGGCGTAATGTCAAGATTATACCAACCGTCGTAGCCAAGCTGCTTTATCCAATAGAAAAATTCGATGTACTGCGGCCAACTCGATGCGCCCGCTATGGTGCTCTCATCGTTGACGCCGTAAATATCGTTAATATGTATGTGAAAAAGTCTGTTTTGTGCCAACAATAGGGACGCAACCTCCGCAGGATTTTCGCCTGCGCTCAAGGAATGGCCAACATCTAGCGTGATTCCCACGTTTGCACAGCCAGTAGATTGGGCAATGCTTAACGCCATGCCTGCGTTTTTCACCAAGCAGTTGAGCCGTGGCTCACTTTTTTTATATTCAATCCCTATGTTTATATCGGGATAGGACTTTGCACATTCTTTTAAGCCACCCACAAAATCAATATATGCCTTTGCGTAGTCGTTTTGGAAGATGTGGTCGTGGCCGTCCTGCCCTGAAAACAAAGTTACCATTTTTATATTGGCCATTTGCGCAAAGTTCATTGCGCCTTTGATTAGAGATATTGCGAGGCTGCGCCTTGACCTATCGGCAGAAGAAAGCGAGCCGTTTCTCCACTGTTTGTCGGAGACCAAATCTACTTCAAGCGCAGAAATTGTAATCTCCATTTCGCTTAACAATCGCTCAATATGGGGCCAAGTTTGCTCATTTATGTCGTTTGGATAAGATACCTCAATGCCACTTACTCCCTCAAGATTGGCAATGGCGCGTACTTTATCCTCAAACGGCATGTATTGTCTGTAGCCTTCGTTTACAAAGCGGTCACTTCCTATTGAAAATGAACCCACGCTCGCACTTATTTTCGCGTCCATCTATTAGCCGTCCTTTCGTCCCCCAAATTCTGCCTGCATATATAATACCTTATGTCTTTAATAATTTCAAGCTATGCATCATCATCGTCGTCATCATTATTGTTAATGGAGTTGATGCAGCAACAAAGCACACATACCAAAACTACATAAAGCACAAGAACACAAATTGGATTTATTCCGCTCCTAAACACGGTCTTCGCCCCTTTCATTTGCATCTAGGCTATAATATGTAATTTCACAAAAAACGTTACATATTTAATTTTTCGCATAAATATAAGCTTGTTTTAGCTTATTTTTGTATTTTTGAAAAAATTTTAAAAATACGCTAAAGTATTTTTGGGAAGGACCGATAATGTTTACAGAGGCGGAGAGAACATCTTCGCAAGGCGTAAAGCCTAGCTCAAGGATTGAGCTTACAAATAAAAAATAAAACATATTACACGGAGGATATTATAATGGTAGTACAACACAATTTGCCCGCAATGAACTCACACAGACAACTCGGTGTCAACAACGCGCAGACATCTAAAAATTTAGAAAAACTTTCTTCAGGCTTTAGAGTAAACCGCGCTGCCGACGACGCCGCAGGTTTGGCAATATCCGAAAAAATGCGCGGACAAATCCGCGGCCTTGATATGGCTACAACAAACGCTGAAAACGGCGTTTCGCTAATCCAAACTGCTGAAGGTGGACTAAACGAAACCCACGCAATCCTTCAACGTATGCGTGAGCTTTCCGTTCAATCTGCAAACGGCACATATGCCGACGACGTTGACCGCACAAACATCGACAAAGAAGTTGGTGCGCTCAAAGACGAAATCGACCGCATTGCTTCTTCCACCCACTACAACGGCATTAAGCTACTTGACGGCACAATGGGCGGCAAAAATCTTACCGATAGCGCCGCTGATTTTTCAGGCCTAGGTGTTACTGCGGACACACAAATAAAAGCAAGTGCGGGCCTTGTTGGCCAAGATATTACATTTATTTCCAAAGACGGCAAGCTTACCGCACAAGTTGGCGACAAGACCTTTGATGTTGCCGCTGGAGCTTCAGGTATCACTGTTGGTAGCGAAACAGTATCGTTCTCTGGCACAACAATTGTAGCTGCTACAAAAGACGGCGTAGTTCGTGTGAATATGGCAGCCACTGCAGCATCTATAAACCTCTCAAAAGGCCAAGTTGCCAAAGACGATGCCAAGCTAACATTCCAAATCGGTGCAAACGG
>JAVBKH010000113.1:0-3944 GCA_031554155.1 Oscillospiraceae bacterium | reverse complement strand
TGGCGACCTGGAAGGGACTCGAACCCTCGACCTCTAGCGTGACAGGCTAGCGTTCTAACCAACTGAACTACCAGGCCAAATGGTGGGAACAACAGGGCTCGAACCTGTGACCCTCTGCTTGTAAGGCAGATGCTCTCCCAGCTGAGCTATGCTCCCATGGCCATTGTCGCAGTGCCTAAGCTTTGGCGACGGGTTTTATTATACTATATAGTTTGCAGAATGTCAACTGGGTTTTGACAATATTTAAAATAAAAATGTACAAGCCTTATCCTCTGCTTGACGAAGCGGGTACAATGGCGCTAAATAGGGCAGAATCCGATGGTGGGATAATTTTGTTTATGTGGTAATTCCCGAAAAACCAACGGGTATATTTGCATGTGTTACGAATTTCGTCGAAAAAAACGTCTAAAATGTTAAAATCGCGATTTTCAAGTGACAAGAAACGTTTGAGCTTGCTACTTGTTTGGTGAGTGACTATGTAATCGACTTTATTGCCGTGCTTCAAAAGATTTTCCTTTGCAATCTCGACAATTTCGGGAGTGGGGAGCTCTTCGTGCCACCACATGCCGTCTTTAATGCGCATATCAACGTCGGTACTTTCTCCGCCGCCAAAAGCAAAAACTGTGTTGCCATCAAGCTCGAATACCTGGCCGCGAATTAGGTGTCGCAGCTTGCCAGAAATTTCGTGAACCTTGCCGCCGTTCCAGTCAACCACGGGGTACCTTGAAAGCAAATCAAGATTATCATGTGTGCCTTCAACAAATAAAACATGATATCTCCGCTTGCCAAGCCATTTGAGCAAACGACGCTCACGTTCGGAGCCGTCCCAGATAAAACCAAAGTCGCCGCAAATAATTAGATAATCGTTCTTTTTAAGACGACGCGCAGACCGCGACCTTAGCCGCGATATATCGCCATGCATGTCACCGGTCACATAAATCACCGCGTCGCCCCCTTTGTGAGAATTTTGTGAGTTTATTTCATTATATCAGATTTTGTCGAGAATTCAAGCTATATAAGCCTATCCAGATATTAGAATTTTGTTTTCCATACGTCATTTTACTATATGCCTGAAAATTTATCCTTACCACTGGATTCTCTTTTTAGCTTTGCTTTAAGATATTTTTGCAGCAAAAAGCCAAGCAGGCTCACCGCGGAGAGAACTACAAACATTATGGCAGCTTGCTGCCAATTCCCCTCAATGATGCTGTCTCCCGCTAAAAGCGAGGTAACAATGGCGGGGATACGGGCAAGTGTTGATAAAAGCATGAAGCGCGACATTCTTATTTTAGTGAGGGCGAAAATATAGGTCAGAGCGTCCTTTGGCGTGCCAGGGATAAAAAAGAGCAGCAGTACAAGCCGTTCAAGCTTTTTTTCGCCGTTTAAGAATTTGTATGCACCTAAATCTTTCTCCTCAACAAACAGCGATATTATTTTGTGGCCGTAGTGGGAGACTAGATAAAACACAGTTGCGGTGGCAAGCAACGTTCCTCCAACGCAAACCGCAAGGCCGCCCCACAAGCCAAATAATGCGCCTGCCACAATTTGAATTGGGCCACCTGGAACGAATGCAACCACGATTTGCACATACTGAATGCCAAAAAGCAGAAGCCAACCGCCAAATCCAAGTGACGCAACCCACGCTTGAAATGCAGCAAGGTTTGCTTGGTCGCGCAGGGAAATAACCCAACGCGCCGCAAAAACTGTCACAAGTACCATTAAGGCGAGAAAAATAATAACGATTGCTATTTTAAGTTTTTTTTGCATGAGATGTACCCTTTTCTTTATGAGAAAAATTTGTTAGAATAGTAAAGGAAGGTGATTTGGTTATATGGATTTTATGGAGCAAGAGATTTTTCGCGCGGGAGTGCGTCCCGGTGGGCCAACAACAAATGATGAGATAAAAATATTAATCTGCTATATATTAACCAAAATTGGCGTGGCTATGAGCTTCGCACAAATCCACGAAGCGCTAGAAGAACACGAGCTTGTGAATTATTTTGAGCTTGTGGCGGCAGTTGATTCCCTTGCGGAAACTGGGCATATTGAGTCAGTTAACGTGGGTAATACCGCCGCAAGCTATGTTGTGACGAAGCTTGGCGAAAGCACAGCCAACGAAATTGACGGACTTTTGCCGCCAGTTGTCCGAGAAAAAGCCGTTGACGCTGCGGACAAGCTTTTGCGGCGTAAGAAGCGTGAGCAAGATGTCGTCGCACAAATTGCCGAAGCGGGCGACGGCTACGAGGTCAAGCTTTCAATCCCAAACGAAAATGTGAGTCTTGTGGCGTTCACTGTGTTTTGCCCCACAAAAGAGGAAGCGGAGCTTGTACGAAAAAGGTTTTTGAACGACCCCACATTTATATATATAGGTACTCTTGCACTTTTAACGGGCGATAAGGACGTGCTAGGCGAGATTTTTCCTAGCAAGGAAGTTTTGTTTTAAAAACAACTATGCTAATCTGCGATAATTATAGCAGATTAGCATGGTTTGTTAAAGTGAGTTCCCCCTAAATTATAATGGGGATTTGTCTGTCTTCATTTAGAATATATGCGTCGTTTGCGGTAGTGTATTTTTGTTTGTCTGGTGCGGAGGTTTTTGTGTGCAGCAAGCTTATGGGATTAGTCATTGTTTTAAGCATGGCCTGCAAGCTTGCGTTTGATTGATTTGAACCGACGAGCCAAGTGCTGTCAGTCACGGTTGGCGTGTATCGAGGGTGGGTAACGTCGTAGTCGGCTTCAACATGCAGATGTTTCGAGAACATGCCGCCGCCGTATTTGCCTGTGCCGCCGTATTCACCCAACACGGTTTTTGTAGAAATTTCTTGGCCTTTTACCACGCTAATTTTTTGCAAATGAAAATAGCGGAAAAGAACATCGGCAGTTTTGCCAGTTGCGTGGTTGAAAGCGTCGCTATACTTTATAATAAGAACGTTGCCGCAGTTCACATCAAAGCCTTGGTCAACAACTACGCCGCGGCCGCTACCCCAAATCTTGCGGTTTTTGATAATATCAGAGCAAATTAAGTCGCAGCCGTAGTGAGAAAAACCAAACTGATTAGTGTAGGCTTGTGTTTTCCAGCTTGCGTTTAATTTGCAAGAGTTGATTGGCAATATTAGCTTTTGCATAATACTCTCCTTTTTATCACGAATACCGTGATAATCTACATTATATGTTGCGTTAGGCAACAAGGTTAGAATCAAACCTTTTCAATAGTAGGCGCAAATAAAAAAATCCGTCCCAAAATCGGACGGATTTTTCAATTGCAGCTAAAGTTATATTGACTTTTAGGCTAAACTGTTTCATAATTAAAGCAAAAATTAGATGTTTAGGAGCTATGTATACATGAACGTTTTGGATTCAAAAGCTAAAGTGCTCGAAGTTGCGCAAACATGCTATAGAGAAGGCTTGATGGCAGGGACGAGCGGCAATCTCTCTGTTTTGAGTGACGACGGAAAAATGGTGATAACTCCAAGTGCAATAAACTATATGACAATGACCACCGACGATATTATGGTCATTGATTTGGACGGAAATATCTTTGAAGGTCCCCACAAACCGTCGTCTGAATGGCCGATGCACGCGGAGGTTTACAAGCAAATGCCCCATGTTAAAAGCCTTGTGCACACACATTCCCCTTACGCCACAAGCTTTGCGGTGAATAACGAGACTATCCCTGTTGTTCTTGTTGAAATGGTCTTTTTCATTGGTGGAGACGTTCGCGTTGCGCCTCTTGCAATGCAGGGTACAGCCGAAGTAGGGCAGGGCTGTATCGACGCACTAAAAGATAGGTCAGCTTGTCTGCTGCAAAACCACGGCGTTGTAGCGGTTGGCAAGGACTTGGATAAAGCTTACATCACAGCAGTTTACACAGAGGACGCTGCAAAAATTTGCCACATGGCAAAGTCAATCGGCAAGCCAACAACAATTCCAGACGAAATGATACA
>JAVBKH010000181.1:0-7743 GCA_031554155.1 Oscillospiraceae bacterium | reverse complement strand
CTTACGGCAGTTTGCATAAAGTGTAAAATTCGAAATGCTAAGGCAATCTCCGCAAATATCAATGAGCGAGAGATTCATGTCGCCATTTTCGTCGCCGAAAATTCGCAGATTCACGGCTTTTTCAGCCATGAGGTCTGCTGTTCTTTCGGTGTCGTCGGCGCTAATTCCCGCGAGAATAGTGAGTCCCTGCCCTATTATAATCGGCTCGCCGCCATTAATACTCACAGACGCCGAGCTTACTCGCTGCAAAACCAACTTCACTACTGCACCGACCTTTCAACTTTGCTAACGCCTTTGATCTTGGAAAGGTTTGAAATAATATGCTCAAGCTGCGCCAAATCGCTTATACCAAACGTTATTTGAATTGAAGTTGAGTCGTCTGGCTGCTCCTTTGCAATCAAAGAATACACAGGTATGCGCATGTTGTTGAGCGCAACGCTCACGTCCACTAGCAGACCAGGCCTATCCTTGCCGTAAATATCGACTGTGGATTTAAAAATCTCACCTGTGATTTTTTCAGCCCATTCGCATCTTACCCAACGTTCGCGTTGGTTGGGGTCGTTTATTGAGCTTGTCACATTAACGCAATCCTGCTTGTGGATAGATACGCCAAATCCACGTGTAATATACCCGACAATTTCGTCGCCCGGCAATGGATTGCAGCATTTTGAAAATTTAACAAGGCAACCGTCAAGCTCTTCAACAATGACGCCGCTTGACGCTTTTTTGGGCCTTTGAGAAGCTGATTTTTCAAGCTGCTTGCGCAGTTCTTCCTCATTTGTGGTCTTGTAATGGCGCATATACGATTCTTTTATGCGCGGCATCACCTTTGAAAGAGAAATTCCGCCATAGCCAACGGCGGCATAAAAGTCATCAGTCGAGTTGAAATGCTGGCCTTTTGCAACCTTACTTAAAAATTCGGGGAGATTTTCGGCAGAAAGTGAAAGATTGTTCCGCTTAAACTCTCGCTCAAACTCCGCTTTGCCTTGGGTGATGTTTTCTTCGCGGCGTTCACGCTTAAACCAAGCGCGAATTTTGTTGCGTGTGCTCGCCGTTTTGACCATGTTAATCCAGTCGCGAGACGGCCCATGCCCTACCGCATTTGTGGTGATGATGTTGATAATCATACCCGTTTGAACTTTTGTATCAAGAGAGACCATTCGTCCGTCAATTTTTGCACCAATCATGCGGTTGCCAACAGCCGAGTGGATTGCGTAGGCAAAGTCAATGACAGTCGCGCCGACAGGCAGCGCTATAACATCGCCTTTTGGCGTAAACACAAATACCTCGTCTGTGGAAAGGTCTGATTTTATTGAACCAAGCAGCTCGCCTGCATCAACGGTATCCTTTTGGGTTTCAAGAAGCTGACGCACCCACGCGATTTTATCCTCAAGATTGTCCTTGCCATCAATGCCCTCTTTATATTTCCAGTGCGCTGCTATGCCAAATTCGGCGGTGTGGTGCATATCCCATGTGCGGATTTGAACCTCGAACGGCACAGCCTCCTTGTCAATAACAGTGGTGTGCAAGCTCTGGTACATATTTGGTTTTGGCGTGGAAATATAGTCCTTGAATCGGCTTGGAAGCGGGCGAAACATATCATGAATCTCGCCTAAAATATTGTAGCATTCGTTGATTGTATTGACGATAACTCGAACTGCATAAATGTCGTAAATTTCATCAAAAGCGCGTGACTGCATGTAAACTTTGCGATAGATGCCGTAAACGCTTTTAACGCGGCCATCAATGGTGACGTCTTTGTATTTTGGCAAAAGACGTTCCTCAATTTTGGCCTTAATATGCTCAAGAAATGTGTAGCGCTCGTCTTTTTCCATCAACAGTAGCGTCTCAAGCTCGTTGTAAGCAACAGGATCAAGGTAGCGAAGAGAAATGTCCTCAAGCTCCTCTTTGATTGCGCGAATACCCAGTCTATGCGCAATTGGCCCAAAGACTTCCATAGTTTCAAGCGCTTTGTCGCGCCGCTTTTGTTCGGGCATAAAATCAAGTGTGCGCATATTGTGCAGTCGGTCGGCAAGCTTTATGATAATTACGCGAACGTCTTGCGCCATTGCGATAAGCATTTTTCGTATATTCTCGGCTTGCTGCTCTTCTCGGGAAGAAAACGGAATTTTGCCAAGCTTTGTAACACCATCCACTAGTAGTGCAACATTATCGCCAAATTTTTTTCGGACGATATCTATTTCCATTTCGGTATCTTCAACAACGTCGTGAAGCAGCGCGGCGACAATAGACTCAGTGTCCATGCCAAGTTCCGCAAGAATTACGGCTACTGCAAGCGGGTGCGTTATATAAGCGTCGCCCGATTTGCGCATCTGCCCCTGATGGGCTTTGTCGGCAATTTCGAAGGCACGCTCAATCATATCAAAATCATAGTTTACATGATTTAGCCTCAATGCAATTTTTAGACTATCAAAATCTTCCACATGTATTACCTGCACTTCATCTTCAAGTTCATTAAAATCAGCGAATCATCAATATTCACTTTAGGCGGGTCTGGCATTGTCGAAATTTTTTCGCCGTTTCTTGCGATTAATCCAAGCTCTTCCATAACATCAAGAGCCACAAGCATACGGGAATACTCAATTTTGCTGTCCATTATTTGGTAAAATAGCGAGACTGCATCGTATTGATATCCCCCACTTTTACGCAGATATTTGTAAACCACCGCAAGGTCGTCGCGGTCTGCTATGAGTTTCGCCGTTTCAGAGCTATCGTATTCACCGCGCAAATGTCGCGAATACAGCTCATTTCCCTGCAAAATCTGGTCTTGTGGCACAGAATTTGGTCGTAAATCTCGAATTTTTACCGAAAGCTGATTTTTTCCATTATATTCCGAAGCTGTGATTGTCGCCACAACATCTACAATATTTCCTGCGAAATACGGAAAATTCTGCTCTGCCATGCCAAAAAAAACAGCGTAAAACTGCAAGCTGTCAGCAGAAAATTTTATTCTAATATGCTTTTTGTCGGTGGTTGGATAAATTCCGTCAATGGTCAGCTTTTCAAGCAAAAACAATGGCTGCTCATTTGCCGCTCCAAAAGGCTCAAGAGCTGAAAGCGATGCAATATTTTCAAGCAAGAGCTTGCTAGTGGGCAAAATGCAATCAATATTGCAGGTTGCAACAGGCATAAACGGGTAGTTTTCGCGCGCAAATGCTTGAATGTCTGCATCGAAGGCTTCAATTGCCGCGGTTGGTATCGTTAGCCCCGCCGCCAAAGTATGGCCGCCGAATCTGGTCAAATGGCTTTGGCAAGCGGTAATCGCATCAATAAGAGAAAAGCCGTCGATGCTGCGACCAGAACCGCGAGCGGTATCGCCATCTATAGAAATAAGCAAGCTAGGCTTGCCGTATCTCTCCATGAGCTTTGAAGCAACTATGCCAACAACGCCATGATGCCAATTCTTGCCAAAAACTACCAATACACGCTTGGTCAGAATATGTGGGTTTTTCCGCAAAACCTCTTCGATTTCAAGAACAATCTGCTCTTCTGCTTTTTTTCGCAGTACGTTTTGCTCATTGATTGTTTCAGCCGATTCTGCTGCGTAATTTGCGTCGTCAGTCAAAAGTAGCTCAATTACGTCGTCTACCGCGCCCATTCGTCCTGCTGCATTTATTCGCGGTATTATCCCGAAAGCAATAGACTCCGCCGTCAAATCCTTGCCTGCAAGTCCACTAACTTCAAGCAAAGCTTCAATCCCTGGTCGTTCGTTTTCAAGCAGCCTTTGCAGTCCATGCTTTACAATAACGCGGTTTTCGCCCACAAGTGCCACAACATCGGCGACTGTGCCAAGCGCAACCAAGTCGGAGTAATACTCCAAAAGCTCGTCAGGCTCTGCATTTTCTAGAGCGCAAATCAGTTTAAAAGCCACGCCAACCCCTGCAAGCTCCTTAAAAGCGGACGGACAATCAGCTCTGTGCGGATTGATGACAGCTACCGCATTTGGCATTGTCTCCCGCGGAGTGTGGTGGTCGGTAACGACAACATCAATACCAAGGCTTTTTGCGTAATCAATTTCTTTGTGTGCCGAAATTCCGTTGTCGACTGTTACAATTAAGTCAACTTTTTGGCCTTGCAGCATCTTTATAGCGTCGTTATTAAGCCCATAGCCTTCTTTTTCGCGGCTTGGCACATAATAAATTACGTCTGCGCCAACGCTTTGCAAATATGAGGTCAAAAGCGAGGTTGCGGTCACGCCGTCGCAATCGTAGTCGCCAAAAACGCAAATGCGTTCTCCATCTTCCATTGCCTCGGTAATTCGAGCCACAGCCTTGTCCATATCTTTGAGAACATACGGATTCTCAAGCTCCGCGGCGTCAGCAATAAATGCCTTGATTTCGTCAACCGAGCTGTACCCACGAGCCGCTAGAACCGCAACCAAAGCCCACGCAAGCTTGCTTTCGTGCGCTATTTCGTCTATTTGTTCAATTTTAAGCTTAGGTCGCTTCCAATATTTAAAACCCACAGGTGCCCCTACTTCCGATTAATTCGCGCATAATTAATTATTTTACCATTTTTTTCGCGAAATTTCAATCCATAATTTGCAAAATAGCCGACGCCCATTGCGTCGGCTATTCAATCTTCTTATTAAACCCTAGTCTCTTTTTGAAACGTCGTCAAATATTGAGCTACCAAGCTCTTGTTTTTCCGCTTTCATCGCTTCTTCATATGGGTCGATTGCATATTTTTTAATTTCTTTGTAACAATTAAAGCTGATGATAAAGCCAATTAAAGCGGGAATTATAAATATTACGAATAAAACCGAGATAGGCGAGAAAATCCAAGTGGCAAAAACTATTAGCGCTATAAAAAGCAAAGTTATAAAATTTGTTTTTAGGCAGACAATTGCAAGTATTGCGGCATTTTTCATTATGGCAGCAAGTGGCAATTCAACTGTGACAATCATGAGCATAACGTAAAAAGACATAAACACAAAGATAAGTGAAAACAATGCACATAGTCCAAATGGAATGTACATCCATGTGGCCGTGCTTAGGTTCGCAGAATAAAATTGCCACGCAACATACAGCAGAAAAACACAAACTGCCACAATCAAGCTATATGCTATTGATTGCTTTAGATTATTTTTAAATCCGTCCCAAAAATCGGAGAACAAAAAGACAGGCTGTTCATTTGCCAAACTGCGAAGTACATACATAAAGCCCGCCGTTGCAGGCCCTATCGTCACAATTGGCAAGCAAAATGCAATAAAAAGTAGATTGAGTTGTATTAACTTCCAAAATTTGCGAAAGAAAAGCTCCCAAAAAAACAAGAACCGCGGTTTTTGAGGTTCGTCTTTCTCCACACCCTTACCAGGCTTGCTATAATCAAAGAATCCGAAAATTCCAGCCATACACAAAACTCCTTAAATATACTATTCTTGTATTTTACCCTAAAACGAAAAATTTTGCAAATGCAAAATAAAGCGTAGCCTCAAAAAAAGCAGAAAAAATACAAAGAACACACGCTGCTATGTACCTGCCCAAATAAATTCTTATTGGATAAGGCTCGTCACCTCTGTTACCCCATAAGACTTTAAAGAAAAAGCTTGATAGCCGCAAAGATTCTCGGCAGCAAAGTAGAATTGCAATTGACGAAATCACCATATCAGGCAAAATGAAAATTGCCACAAATGCTGTCACATTCGCGCCATAGCTTGCATATAGTGACGCCGCGGAAAAACCGAAACCGAGACCGCGAAATACTGGTGCCAAGACTATCACAGGCTGTGAAATTGCACAAAAACCACAAGCGAACATTATCGCCACAAACGTTAACGATGATGCCGCCGTCGTGATAAAATTCTGCAAAAGCGTCTGTTCTCGCCTTTTTTCGACATATCCGTTCACAACGCGCAAAAGTGTTGCAATTGTTTCGTTGTTAGCAGAGCGTAACGTCAGCGTGCCTATTGTTACGCCAGCCAAAAAAAATAGTCCAAGCAAAATCAAAATATGGTTTTTCTTGGCGTAATGAGCAAGATAGCGCGGGTAAAGCCTGCCACCCACGCGTTGGGAGTTTGTCCGAATCATATACGCACCTCAAATCAAAAAAAGAATTAATTGATTTATATGCGAATCGGACAAATTGTATTACTCGTTTGTATTTTTGCGCAGAATCCGTTTTGCTGAATTCATTATGTCAATGCGTTTGTTATTGGTTTCATCGTCAATCACCTGCCGCAAAAGTTCCTGTAATGCCTCACCTAGCTTTTTGTCTTTAGTAAAGCCAATTTCAATGAGGTCATCACCGCTTACGGCAAGGTCTTTCAAGCAAAAAGCTTGCTTTTGCAAAATTATTTCGTCTAAGATTTTTTCAATTTCTGCGAGATTTTCTTTCCGCTCGCACCTAAACTGCGGTGCTTGTGCTGCGCAGTCAGCACGCTTTACTTCGATAAGCTGCCGCAGTTTTTGCTCACCCATTCGGTTTAGTAGCCGCTTTATTTTCGGCTGTTCAGCCTTAATCATGTCGCCGTGATGTTTAATCAAATCTACCACTGAATTTCGTGTCGCGTTGTCGTACTTAAGCCTTGTTAACGCTGCATATGCAAGCTCCGACGAAGCTTTAGAATGTCCATAAAAATGGCCAACTCCGTCATTATCTAGTGTAAAGGTTTTTGGCTTTGCACAATCATGAAACAGCATTGCTAAGCGCAAAATTAATTCAGGCTTTGTGGCAGCAACTGTTTCTACTGTGTGCTGCCAAACGTCTAGATGATGATGAATGTTGTGCTGATTAAACCCAACCAAAGGCCTAAGCTCTGGCAAAATTTGCAGAAAAATTTCGGTATGTTCACGCAATGTTGCTTCAATATATTCCGCCGTCAAAGCTTTGCTTAACTCTGACGATATTCGCTCATGGGAAATTTTTTCAAGATTTGGCGCAAGCATATGCGCTGCTTTTTTGGTTTCTGGCTCAACTGAAAACCCGAGAGTTGCCGAAAATCTTATCGCGCGCAAAATGCGAAGGGCGTCCTCCGTAAAACGTGTGGCAGGGTTGCCAACGCAGCAAATTCTTTTAGCTTCAAGGTCCTCTACCCCTCCAAAATAATCCACTAGACCAATTTCTGGGCTATATGCCATAGCATTAATCGTAAAATCACGTCGGCTTAAATCAGATTTCAGCTCACTCGTGAACGTCACACTATCTGGCCGCCTGTGGTCGCTGTAGTCGCCGTCCACGCGGTAAGTTGTAATCTCAATAGGCACACCATCGAGCAACACCGTCACTGTACCATGTTCAATCCCCGTCTCAATAACGCGGCAGCCATCAAAGCAGCGCATTATCTCGTTTGGAGTAGCATTTGTGGTAATATCCCAGTCATATGGCACACGACCAAGCAAGCTGTCGCGCACGCAGCCGCCTACAACATAGGCTTCATAGCCGTTTTTGCTGAGAAATTTTAGCGCGTCTGCGGCATACTTGGGCAGCAATATATTCATATGCCACCCTCCACGACCTTGAGAGGAAGACCGTCAAATCGAATTATTTTGTCAGCGTAGGTTTGCGCTTCGTCGCTGTCATGGGTGATAAACAGTGTCAATCGGCTTTTGCTTTTCTCAAACACAAACTTAGCTACGTCCCGCTTGGTTTCGTCATCTAGGCCCTTGAACGGCTCGTCTAAAAGCAAAATATCTCCATCAAAAGCCATGGCTCGAGCAATCGCTACACGCCGCTTCATGCCGCCTGAAAGCTCTTGCGGCAACATATTTGCAGCATCAAGCA
>JAVBKH010000232.1:0-17351 GCA_031554155.1 Oscillospiraceae bacterium | reverse complement strand
TGGATAGCAAAGTAAAAACTATTGGTGTGTTGACTAGCGGAGGCGACGCCCCCGGTATGAACGCGGCTGTTCGTTCTGTGACAAGAACTGCGCTGTTTCACGGCATAAATGTTAAAGGTATTTACAAGGGTTATAACGGTTTGATGAGTGGCAATCTCAAGAATCTTGGCATACGTGATGTCAGCGGTATTCTTGAAAAGGGCGGGACTGTGCTTTATTCGGCAAGATGCCCAGAGTTTCGCGACGAAGCGGGAGTTTCCAAGGGTGTGCAAGCCTGTATTAAAGCAGGGATTGATGGTCTTGTTGTTTGCGGCGGCGATGGTTCTTTCCGCGGTGCACGCGACCTTTCGCTTAAAGGAATACCTTGCATTGGTATTCCTTGCACAATTGACAACGACATTGCCTCAACCGAGTATTGCATAGGCTATGACACTGCCGTAAATACAGTTATGCAAAATATTGATAAGCTGCGTGATACGTCCGAATCCCATGACCGTTGCTCTGTGGTTGAGGTTATGGGGCGCAATTGTGGCGATATTGCTTTACATGCTGCAATTTGCTGCGGTGCTGTTTCGGTTTTGATTCCCGAGATTCCCTTTGACATTCAGCGCGATGTAATTGATAAAATGAAAACAACTCTTGGCACAGGCAAAAGTCACTTTATTGTCATCGTGGCCGAAGGTGTTACACATTTTGCGCCCGAAAACGGCGGAACTGCAATGACTGCTGAACAGCTTGCACAGCTCATTGAGGAAAAAACTGGTGTTGAAACTCGCGCAACTGTAATCGGTCACGTTCAACGTGGCGGTAGCCCCACCGCGCGCGACAGAATTATCGCTTCAGAAATGGGACACTATGCTGTCGAATTGCTTAGAAAAGGTCACGGAAATCGCATAGTTGTGAGGCACAACTCCAAAATATCCGACCTTGATATCATCGAAGCACTAGAGATGAAAAAACAGGTCAATATGAATTTTGTCCGTGTAGCGAACGAAATATCAATATAAAATTGTTAAAAAATCCCCTAGATGTTTAATCATCTAGGGGATTTTTTTAGTGGTCGTTTTCGTAGGTTTCCCGTCCAATTGGCCTGTCTGCAAGAACACTTTCATCAATACGAATCTTGATATCTTGATGCAGGTTTATGAACTCGATTCCATAGATATATTCTTTGGCAAAGATTTCTTTTCTACGAACTTTACCCTCTGTTTTCACAGTAAACTGGGACAAAAAGCTTTCCACTTCAAGGGAAAACTGCAATGAGTCTCCAACTTCGTATACTTGCGTTGTTTGTAGGCTAAGCCCACCAGAGGATACATCTGTCGTATTTGCCTTATACCAAATCTTGTTGTCAGAACTAACCTCAACATTGCAATGTAGGTGTTTGCCGCGCTGATAATTTCTTCGATTATACTGCTGCATAAATTCCTCCTCTGTTGCGATGCGCCGTTAATTTGCTATATATTTTTTTCATTTTTGACCGTCAGTCGCATAAGCGCTCTCTCAAGAGCAACGCGTGATTGAAGATACTCGACTTCTGACACGTGCGCAATCAGTCGCTCTTCTGCACGTCGTTTTGCTTCAAGTGCACGATTTTCTTCGATTTCTTCCGGCCATTCCGCAGCGTCGGCAAGAATTATTACATCTTCGCCAGTAATTCTCGCAAATCCTTCTGAAATTGCGGCAAGCTTCCACTGTCCATCTATTTTGATTTTGGCAGGTGCAGGGGTGAGCGCTACCACCATTGATAAATGCCCCGGCAAAATTCCAAGTTCACCATCAGTGGATGTGATGACAAGGCTTTCTGCTTTACCGTTGAAAAACTGGCGTTCTGGCGTGGAAATTTTTAGATTAAAGCTATCTGCCATTTCTGCACCTCTTGCTGCTAATTCTTTTTCGCGGCTTCATAGACTTCGTCGATTGTACCCTTCATGTAGAAGTGCGTCTCCGAAATGTCGTCCATTTTGCCGTCAATGATTTCCTTAAATCCGCGGATTGTCTCCTTAACAGGGACATATTTGCCCTTGTAAGAGCTAAATTCTTCGGCGACAAAGAACGGCTGCGACAAAAAGCGCTGAATTTTTCTTGCGCGATAAACCGTCAGCTTATCTTCGTCGGCAAGGTCGTCCATACCCAAGATTGCAATAATGTCCTGCAATTCGCGGTAACGTTGGAGAGTCTTTTTCACTTGCTGCGCCACTTGGTAATGCTCGCTGCCGAGAATTTCAGCCGAGAGTATGCGTGAGCTTGACTCAAGCGGGTCAACAGCGGGGTAGATGCCCGATTCAACGATTGCGCGTGAAAGAACGGTTGTAGCGTCAAGATGCGCAAATGTTGTTGCAGGGGCAGGGTCGGTAAGGTCATCAGCGGGAACATAGACCGCTTGAACTGACGTAATTGAGCCGCTTTTTGTCGATGTTATGCGCTCTTGAAGTGCGCCAACCTCGCCTGCAAGCGTTGGTTGATATCCAACCGCAGATGGAATACGACCAAGCAAAGCCGAAACCTCGGAGCCTGCTTGAATGAAGCGGAAAATATTGTCGATGAAAAGCAAAACATCTTGGCCAGCTTTGTCGCGAAAATATTCCGCAAGTGTTAGGCCTGTAAGCGCAACGCGCATACGCGAGCCAGGCGGCTCGTTCATTTGGCCGAAAACGAGGGCGGTTTTTTCAATAACACCCGAGTCGCGCATTTCGCCAATCAAGTCGTTGCCCTCGCGGGAACGCTCACCAACACCTGTGAACACCGAATATCCGCCGTGTTCAGTGGCGATGTTGCGAATTAGCTCGAGAATCAGCACAGTTTTACCAACTCCTGCGCCACCAAACAAGCCGATTTTACCGCCCTTTGGATATGGTGCAAGCAAATCGACAACCTTAATGCCTGTCTCAAGAATATCCGTTGATGAACGTTGTTCGTCAAATTTTGGCGGCTGCCTGTGTATTGGCATATGCTCTTTTGTGTTTATCTCACCCTTGTTGTCAAGTGGCTCTCCAAGTACATTTAGCACACGGCCTAGAGTTTCAGGGCCGACGGGCACCATAATAGGGGAGCCTGTATCCTCGGCGACCATTCCGCGGGCAAAGCCGTCGGTTGAGGACATGGAAACGCAACGCACAATGTTGCCGCCCATATGTTGCATTACTTCGGCAACAATGTACTCGTCTCCATTTTTAATGCGTATTGCATTGTAGATTTCTGGCAGGTGCCCGATTTCAAAGCGAATATCAAGAACCGGCCCAATAATTTGTGTGACAGTGCCTGTGTTCATTGTAACAACCCCTAATTCTAGTTGGGAAGTGGATTTTTTTTATTCTGTTGGTATACCACTTACAATTTCGTTGATTTCCTGCGTGATTAGTGCTTGTCTTGCGCGGTTGTATCGAAGCGACAGGCGTGAAATCATGTCGTCTGCACTTTTTGTGGCGTTGTTCATTGCGTACATTCGGGCGTGTTGCTCACTAGTAAAAGCTTCGACAAACGCGCCATATATTATGCCTTTAACATAGTGCGGCACAAGTGTATTGAAAACAGCGCCAGGACTTGGCTCATACTTAATTGCATTGCACGCGTTGGTTTCAATTGTAGTACCCACTGTTTTGAGAATATCGTCAGGACTAAGCGGCAGAAGTTGAACCATAACTGGCTCTTGCTTTAGCTGCGTAATCATGGCAGTGTACACAATGTGAACTTCTCGATACTCACGAGACAAAAATTTTGCTACCACTATCTCCGCGATTTCGCGCGCACGAAAAACACTTGGATTCAAAACGGGGTATCGTAAGTCTTTTTCGACATTGAAACCCTCTCGAATAATCTGGTTTCGGCTCATGAGTCCAGCAACAATCACAGTTGACGTGGCTTTATCGACATGAGCATTTAGCAGATTAAGAATATTGTGATTGTAGCCGCCTGCCATGCCCTTATCGCCACCTAAGACTATATACAAGTTGCCCTTGTCTTCTGTGGTTTTTTCGTGGCCAATAAACCTAGTTTCTGACTTGATAGATGTTCCTGTCGCAAGCAATATTTCCGACATAGTTATTGCAATCTGCTGGAAATACGGCTTGACTCCCTCAAGCTTAGCCTTGGCTTTTTGCGACTTTGATGCAGAAATCAGATACATCGCGCGCGTAATTTTTTTAGTGCTTTTAACGCTGCCTATGCGATTTTTAATTTCGTGAAGTCTGGACATAGTGACCTCCGATTATTTCCAAGTTTGCTTAAATTCTTGCACAGCCAACGTGATTATTTCTTCATCTTCGACTGAAAGTGCACCAGTATCACGAATTCTTGCAATGACATCGGCGTGTTTATCGCGCATGTGTTCGCGGAATTCGATGTTAAAGCGGCCGACATTTATTACAGGGATATCCATGAGTGCGCGACCTGTCGCCACATAAAGCGTAATTACCTGCTCCTCAACAGAAATAGGGGAGTAGATAGGCTGCTTTAGCGTCTCGACCAAGCGTTCGCCTTGCAATAACTTTTCGCGAGTGGTTTTGTCGAGGTCGGAGCCGAACTGCGCAAAAACTTCAAGGTCGCGGTATTGGGCAAGGTTAATTCTTAGTGAACCTGCGACGCGCTTCATTGATTTTTTTTGCGCTGCGCCGCCGACGCGCGACACAGAAATACCGACATTGACAGCAGGACGCTGACCTGCGAAAAACAAATCCGATTGCAGATAAATCTGACCGTCGGTGATAGAAACAACGTTTGTGGGAACATATGCCGAAAAGTCGCCAGCCTGTGTCTCAATAATAGGCAAAGCCGTTATTGAGCCGCCACCAAGCTCGTCGCTAAGTCTAGCTGCGCGCTCAAGTAAACGGGAATGCAGGTAGAAAACGTCTCCAGGATACGCTTCACGACCCGGCGGCCTACGAAGCAACAGACTCATTGCACGGTAGGCGACTGCGTGTTTGGAGAGGTCATCATAAACAATAAGCACATCGCGCTTTTGTTCGTACATGAATTCTTCTGCCATTGTGCAGCCCGAGTAAGGGGAGATATACTGCAAACTAGCGGCATCTGATGCCGAGCTTGCAACAATTATAGAGTATTCCATTGCACCAAAACGCTCAAGTTGCTGAACTATTGACGTTACAGTCGAAGTTTTTTGCCCGATTGCAACATAAATACAAATAACATCTTTGCCTTTTTGGTTTATGATAGTGTCTATTGCAATTGATGTTTTGCCCGTTTGACGGTCGCCGATTATAAGCTCGCGTTGACCGCGGCCAATTGGAATCATAGAGTCAATAGCCATAATTCCAGTTTGAAGCGGAACAGTAACACTTTTGCGGTCGTTAACAGACGGAGCTAAAATTTCTATAGGGCGCGTTTTTGTTGTTTTAATCTCGCCTTTGCCGTCAATTGGCATTCCAAGCGGATCCACAACGCGGCCTATCATTTCGCTGCCGACAGGCACACTGATTGTTTTGCCTGTTCTAGTTACGGTTGTGCCTTCACCAATACCAACAGCATCGCCTAGCAAAACGCAGCCGATGTTGTCTTCTTCAAGGTTGATGGCCATACCCATAACTCCGTTTTCAAAGCGGAGCAGCTCACCGCTAACGCAGCCTGAAAGCCCATAAACACGCGCGATACCGTCTCCCGCAGAAATAACGCTGCCGCTTTCCGCAGAATCAATGGTAACGCCGTAATTTTCAATTTGGCTTTTGATAATGGAACTGATTTCTTCGGGTCTTATACCCATATAAACACTTCCTATTCTGGAGCTTTTGCGCTTAGTTATTGTCCTATTGCGGTTGTCAGTTTTTGCAATCTGCCGTAAATCGAATCATCTGTGAGGACATCGCCGATTTGCACTTTAATTCCACCAAGCAGTTTTGCATTTACTTCCACATTGATTTGCACCTGTTCGGCGCCGTGTTTTTTGCGGTAGGTTTCAGCAATCTCATCAAGCTCATCTTGTGTAAGCGGCTTTGCAGAAATTACACGCACGATAAGAACACCGTTTTGCTGCGCCATCATGCGGTTGTAAGTATCAACTATAGCCGTTAAATTCACCAATCGACCCTTGTCGACAAGCAGCATAAGAAAATTTTGTGCGAAAAGCGGCGCATCATCTTGCATCAGCTGTTTCAGCAAAGTCTTCTTTTCTTTAATAGGTATCACAGGGTTTAGCATGAAGAACTTTAAATCTGTTGAAGACTGGAGCAAGCTTGAAAATTCCTCGATTGTTTTGCCAATTTTTTCAGCTTGCTGACGATTTTCCGCTGTTTGAAGCAATGCTTCGGCGTAGCGTGGCTCAACTGCTGACATTACGCCACACCCTCTTTATTCAAGAATTCGTCGATTAGTTTGCGGTTTTTCTCGGAATCCATGTTAGCTTCAATAACTTTTGAAGCTGCTGCAAGTGCTAGGGAAGCGACCTCGTTGCGAAGCTCGCGCATTGAACGTTGACGCTCGCGCGCAATTTCGTCATGTGCCAAAGAAATTAGCGTGGAAGCTTCTTTTCTTGCATCTGTTACAATTGCGTCAGCTTCTTTTTGTGCCTTAATCTTGGCATCACTTATGATTTCCTTGCGCTCGTCTACTGCGTCATTGCGAAGTTTCATCTGCTCTTTGCGATATTCTTCGCCCTCAGCTTTTGTAGCTTCGCCCTTGCTCATGTTTTCCTCAATGGACTTAGAACGCTCGTTCATGTAATTGCCAATTTTTTTGAACAGTACCTTATTCAAGATAAGGTACAGCACAACTAAGTTTATAGCAGTCCACAAGAACGTAAAATCAATGTCGAGCATGTTTTACCTCCGTTATGCCGCCCATTTGACGAACAGAATGATAAGCGCAATAACGAAACCGTAAATTGCAGTTGCTTCGGAAAGAGCTGCACC
This sequence comes from Oscillospiraceae bacterium, assembly GCA_031554155.1. Classification (GTDB taxonomy): domain Bacteria; phylum Bacillota; class Clostridia; order Oscillospirales; family Ruminococcaceae; genus WRAV01. Next base: position 10,491 of record JAVBKH010000232.1, on the reverse strand, counting down.
AAGGATTGTTGTTGACAAGATTTTGCCTGATGCTTCTGGTTGACGCGAAATTCCTTCAGCCGCTTTGCCTGTTGCAATACCAATACCGATACCTGCACCTAAGCCTGTCATAACTGCGATACCTGCGCCAATTGCTAATTGTCCAAATTCCATGAAAATTTCCTCCTATTCTACTTCTTCAACTGCCTCTGCTATATATAGCATAGTCAGAAAAATAAACACATATGCTTGCAGACATCCGTCAAATATATCAAAATATAGACCGACAACTGCGGGGGCGAGTGGTGGCATAGATGAATATATCAGCATCATTACGATAAATGCACCGAGTATATTACCAAAAAGTCGCAAGCAAAGCGACATTGGACGAACAATATAGTCAAGAACTTTAATGAAGGCAGAAATTACAGATGGTGTATACCAACTTTTAAGCCAACCTTTAATTCCACGATACTTAAATTCCGAGATGATTACGACTATAATTGAGATAATCGCGAGACAAAGTGTGACGTTAAAATTCTTTGTCGGTGGGTGAAGCCCAAATTCAAAATGTTCCAACGCGGGATTGCCAAAGAGTGCTGCCAAAGTACGGCCGCTTGGAATAATGTTGAATATTGCCACAACATTGCTGAAAATCAAAAATATAAACACTGTGCCAATATAAGACGTGTATGGCTTGTAGTGGTGAGGCCCAATATTGGTTTTTGTAAGATTGGTGATGAATTCAACGTACAATTCTGCAAGCTTTTGACCACCTTGGGGTATAGGTTTTAGTTTTCGTGATAAAATCAATGCAACAATTATAATCGCTGCCATCACAATCCACATGGTAACAACCGCGTCCGTTATAAACGGCACACTTTTTCCACCCACTTCGATGGACTTGTACACATGTGTTTCAATCATTTTTTCCAAAGAATCAACTCCTCATTGTCGCCCCAATTATTATGAGTTATTTTTACTTTTTCAGTAACTGCGTTAATACAAATGTAGAAGGGAACAAGCAGCAAACCTGCTACAACTCCAAAAAAGAAAGTTAAGTTTGCAATAATCGAAGCTGTTAAGACTCCAAATAAAAATAGCTGTGAAAAAATCTGATAGAATACTGGTTTTTTGCCGATGTTTTCCGAATTAACTAAACCGTTTAAAAATGAACCAAACATTTTTACCTTATATAGCGCTAAAAATGCTCCAATTAATACACCGAATGCAGTCATAACGCCTAATTTAGAGATAAATAGGGAAGTAACCACACAAGCCGCCGCCAAAATTGCCACACGCTTAGCAAGAAATCTAATTAACATTGTTGACTCCTTCTCAATGCTTTGATTCTGGAGCTGACTCTGGCTTTGATTCTTGGGCAGATTCTGGTTTTGACTCTGGCGTTGATTCTGGTTTGGGTTCTGAAGTTGACTTTGTAGTAGGTGCTGGTGTGGGCTTTTCGGTATCTTCATTAATTGCACCAGGCGATGAATCGCTGCCTTTAGCAGGTGCTTGAACTATTGGAGGGTTCTTATAAATCGTAATATCAACGCGTCGATTTAAAGCTTTGCCTTCCTCGGTTGAGTTATCGGCAATTGGGTCAAAATGAGCATATCCCTCAACAGCAAGCTTGTTTTGCGGCAATCCATAAGCTATGAAGCGGTTTAATACTGTTATTGCACGCTCTGTTGAAAGTCTCCAAGATGTTTGGTCATTCATTAGCGAGTCCACGCCAAGGTCAGCAGTATGCCCTCCAAATGTGATATAATCAACCTCGGGGTATACTTGTGCAACAGCTTTTTCTAGGTTTTCCAGAACTGGGTTGTCGGGGTCTATTAGCCTTGAGCTATCTGGGATAAACATAAGCTTATCCTTAATTTGTATGCGAACGTAGTTGTTTTCATTCTGAATAGCAAGTTGGTCTTCTAAATGGTTATCGGCAACATATTTTTGCATTGCATCGTAAATTTTATCCAAGGCAGTGCCTTTGCCTGAACCATTAACATCAATTTCCTCAGATAAAATATCACCTGGAGGCAGTGTGTATTCAGCTGCATCTCCCTCAGCGCCAACTCCAAACCCAGTTTGGTCACCCATTTTTTCACGAAAAACTTCTGCGACAGCTTCATATTTTTGTTGGTCTACTTGCGACATAGAATATAATATTATAAACAGTGCAAGCAAAAGTGTAATCAAATCCGCGTATGTTAACAGCCACCGTTCGGAATTTTCGTGCTCTTCTTCTTCGTGCTTTTTCTTTGCCAAATATCTTCACCTTCCTCTGGCGAGCCTGAACTTGCAAATCGTTATTTGTTAATGCCTTCTTTATATTTTTTCATGCCGCCTGGGAAAGCTTGGTAGTATACTGATAGCTTATTTTCAATACTGCGCGCGTTTTCGCCCTTAACTATCATACAAATACCTTCTACCATCATTTCGCGGCAAAGAAGTTCTTTTTTTAGCATAATTTTTATTCTGTTGGCGGAGGGCAAAAATATTAAGTTAGCAAATCCAACACCGTACAAAGTCGCAAGGAATGCTCCTGCGATACCAGCGACCAATTTTGAGGGGTCATCAGCAGCACCAAGAACGTGAACAAGACTCATAACAGTACCCAAAACACCAAGTGTTGGTAGAAATCCACCTGCTTGACCAAAAACTTCAGCTTGCGCCTTACGTTTTACAGTAAAAGCCTCAATATCCGCGTTGAGCGCACTTTCAATAGATTCAGGCTCTTTCATATCGAGCGCCAACATCATACCAAGCTTGAGCGTCAAATAATCTTCTTCATTATATTCTGGAGCGTCACAAAGGCTTTGCAGCTTCAAAAGTCCTTCGGAACGGCACACATTTGCTATGCCTATAACTTTTTCAATAACTTCTTCTGGCATTTTGTTAACCTTACCCGAAAAAGTCTTGCCTAGCGCACCAAATCCTCCAGATATATCACCAAGCGGAAATGCGTATATGATAAGACCAGTTGTGCCGCCAAATACTATCAAGAAGGAAGGGAGCTGCACCAAAGCGCTCATGTGGCCGCCTTCTATTAAATATCCGCCAAATATTAGACCAAATCCTAATAATATTCCAATTATTCCGCTAATATCCAAAGCCTATAACCTCCATATGAAAAAAGCAGTTCACTACATAGTTATGTAAGTAATACAAAATTTATTAAATCACAAGACATGAATAATCATACAACTATTGCTCCAATTTGTCAATAAGCTATTCTTTGTGACCAAAAATTTTTACATATAACTCTCACATTCCCGCATATACATTAGCATATTACATGCTTAGGGGAGGGTCTGTGTTTGAAAGGGTTACCCGAGGAGAGAGCAATTAGCTTGGCTCAACACATTATTGAAAATAATGCAACGGTACGCCAAACAGCAAAAAAGTTTAATATATCAAAAAGTACAGTACATAAAGATGTTTCCGAGCGGCTCAAAGCGATTAACGAAGCTCTTTTTACTCAAGTTAAGCTTGTGCTTGAGCAAAATAAGTCAGAGCGCCATATTCGCGGTGGGCTTGCGACAAAAAGCAAATACGAACGCTTGCGGAAAAAATAACGGGTAGATGTCCTTATAAAAGGCCTGCAAATTAAATTGCAGGCCTTAATTTTATGACAATGACAGAATTATTCCGTCGGCAATTGCCTTCGCCGCTTTTGCAATTTGGCCACTGTTTGCTGCCCGCTCGTATTCAACAGGGTTGCTCATATACCCAAGCTCAAGCAAAATTGCGGGGGAGTAAGCGCTTAGCGTCACCCTGTAATATGATTGATTCACAAAGCGCGGTGTTCTGCCTGTCTTGCTTGTCACTGCGGTCATCATGCTGTTTGCAAGCTTTTTTGAAGCAGCTGTATGGTAATATACTTCAACTCCTGCAACCTTGTTTGCGTCAACACTTTCGCCAATACTGTTGTGGTGAATTGATACAAAAACGTCTGCATTGGTGGATTCTGGCGACTTTAATCTATCGTCAAGCGAGAAATAAACATCCTTTGTGCGGGTGATAGAAACATTTGCGCCCATTTGCTCAAGAACTTCGCGCGTAGCATAGGCGTGAGCAAGATTAACATCGGTTTCCGTAGGGCCTAGCAATGCCGCAAAACCAATCGCTCCGTTGTCTGTGCCGCCGTGGCCAGGGTCGAGCACCACGTTTATACCCTCAAGCGGACGTGAGCCATTTTTCAGTGATGGCTTAATTTTGAAAGTAAGCACTGTGTTATTTTCGCTGTAATCAAGGTCGTAGCCCCACAGCATTGTGTTTTTTTGCGTGAACGTATACGTAACGAAACCTTTTCCCTCAGTGACAGACGCCGCGGAGAAGAGCTTGCTGCCCGAAACACTAGCAGACGGCGCACCCTTTGTATTAAAGAATGTGATTGCAAATTTTCCGTCGGAAAGCTTAGTATAAAAAGCAGGCTTGTTCGTTCCGCTGAAAGTGTAGCTTTCCATTCGGGTCTTGCTCGAAGCCTTAACTTTGCTAAACGTGTTGCTAACGCTTACCTTGCCTGTGACTATTTCGAGTTGTTCCTTTGAAACAAATCCACCAGAGGAAAGTTTTGCATAAGTGTTGTCCTCCGAGACCATGTAGTCGGCAGAGCCTTCTATAAGTTTTTCCCTAAACTGGGATAAATCCTTCAAACTTGGGTAAACAAAGCCCATATAGCTTTTGACTCGCACAGCAACATTGCTGTTTTCGCCTGCAACATAGACATCGCCTGTGGAAGTGTAGCTTTTAGTTTTGCCATTGTAGCTCATCTTGTAGGTAACTTTGCCCGATTTTTCTGTCACATCTGGCGTAAAGTCTCCATTCACAATAATCTCGCCCTTGAAAAACGCAGGAACACCGTCTTTTGCGGTTGCCATTTGATTTAGCCTGACGCTTACATCGTTAAATGTGGCTGTCACACTTGAGCCAGAGGGCGCAACACAACCAACCACCAAAGCTTCGCCAACCTTGACTCCCGAAAACGTTGCAGGAATCATTGAAGCTTGCGTGATGCCTGTAATCGGGATAGATTCAGAACCAACATAGGGCTTGCGAATTATCGTGACGGATTTAGTTTCGTCACCTTGGCTGAATTTGAAGGTATTCAAGCCCATTTTCAAGCTAACATACACGCCAAAAGTTCCCTCTGTGCCTTGTCGCTCAATTTCTTCATCGCCGTAAAAAACAGGCTCGTTTGGGTTTGATGTCCCCATAATAAAGTATTTTTCGTAGGTGGTAGTCAGTTTTTCCGACGGTCTAGTTATGTTGAATTCATGCGGTATGGCAAGGTTTATGTCAATGGTGTCTCCGCCTGCTGTGGGCGTAATTGCCAACGGTTGCGGAATATACTGCATCGTAGAAGCTTGCGGCAGCTTGCCGTCCCAAGTTGGTGCTCTGTAGTTTGTCGCCGAAATAACAACGGTATTTTGAGCAGCTATATTGGGTTTAGGCTCGCTAACGTTACCGCTTGCGCACGAAGTCAAAAGCAAGCTTACGCTCACAATGCATGTGCACAAAGAAACTGCTTTGTTCATCAAATATATCCTTTCAGCTCGTATGTAAGCTATTAAAGTTCAAATTCAAACTGCTCAATGCTAACAAGATTAACAGGCTTTTTAGGGATTCGCTTTAGTGGGTCATAAATAAAATGTCTGCATTTGTGTGCGGACTCAACAACTCCACGCTTGTCGCAAAGCAGATTATCACTATCAAAAGCCTGCATTATGTGCTCGCAGTATTTGCAAGCTGGTGTTATACTTGTACCAAACAATCTCTCGCCTGACATAGCAACCTCCTGTATCAATACATAACAATACACAAGATATAGTATAACAGAAAATGCGACAAAAATCTATATATGGGCTAACTTTACAAGGTAATTCTTAGAATATTTACAAATTAAATTTAATTGACAATCTTATCAACTATGCTTTATACTAAATCTGGCTAATTTAGCATCAAAGGGGGGATTTATATGCCCGAAATCACCAAAATTACCACGCCAATGGTTACAAAGGAAAATGCTTCGATTAAATTGAAGCCGATTACCGACCAAGCTTTTGCCCTTACAGACCCTAACAAGGTTCACAAAGGCGACAACGAAGGCAAAACAAGCGAGCGACAAGCTGACACTGCAAGCCTAATGAAGGATAGCATGGGTAGGCCCGCAATGGTTCCGCTGCTCAAAAATTCTGGCGACATGATGCAGGTCTTAAAAAAGATTGCGTTTCTTGTCGAAATGGGCGTATCCGCCTCCGATGCTGCAAAAGACATAAGCACTCAAGAGTTGCTAAAATCTTTGTTCGTTTCGCCGAAAGAATTTCTCAAGGTGCTAAAAGAGCAAGATAATTCCTCGGTTTTGTTTAAAGGCGAATCTTTTGATGTTTTGCGTGATATAATGTCAAAGTTCTCCGATAACCCCAAAATTCGCGATGCCGTCGTCAATATGCTCAAAGCCTTTGATTACAACGTGAGTTCGCAAAACTCCGTTAAAACTATATTATATAGCTCATTCAATCTTTTAGACTCAATGTTTTCAAAAGACCGTGGCCAATTTGCAAATTACCTTAAAGGACTTGCAGAAATGCTACTTCCGCCCGAAGAAGCTAAGGCTTTTATAAAAAATCTTGAGCCGCAAACCCCACAGCAAGCGCAAAATGCCACCCAGGGCCAAGCGCAAGCGACTGCACAAGGCGAATTGCCGCAGCAAGCAGGGCAGACCAACGCACAAGGTCAGCCTGTTACCCAAGGCGGATTGCCACAACAAGCGCAGCAAACCAACGCCCAAGGCCAGCCAATAACTCAAGGCGAGTTGCCGCAGCAAGCGCAGCAGACCAACGCACAGGGACAACCTATTGCACAGGGCGAATTGCCGCAGCAAGCACAAAATCAAGCAGGTGTGCAGCAGAACCCAAATCAGCAACAAAGCGCGCAGGCAGGCCAAACCATGCCAGAACAAGCTTACTCCGACCCGCTTAACCCCGAAATAAATATGCAAAAGTTCGGCAGGGCATTGGAGCAACAATCGCCAAGCATGCCAGAAGCGCAGCAGCTAACGGCCAAGGAAGCGGCCAAGGTGCTCAAGAACAATCTTTTGCCATTGCTTGGAGAAATCGTAGTAAAGTATAATCAGAACTCGCATATACGAGATGTTGTAATGGTGGTTGTCCACAATATTGCCCGTGTTGACCAAGGCTCACCCGAAGCGCTAAGAGATTCCGTAAATAGGCTTGTTAATGAGCTAAAAGAGCTTGCACAAATGCCTAAAGGCTTTGAAAAGCAACTGCTTGATGCAATAACCCAAAACGTCAAAGATGCACAAAACATGCCAAACAGCGTGATTTCAAAGCTTTCAGATGTAGTAGCAGAGGCGTTGCGCTCACCTGACACAAACCCCGCCGTTCAGCGTCAAGCCGAAAATATGCTGATGAGTATGCTGCAAAATCAAAGTTCAATGATGGACATTTTGCACTTTGTTGTGCCTTTTCAAACTCAACAAGGGCAAGTTTTTACCGAGCTTTATGTGGACCCCGAGACAGAGGAAAAAGTTGGAAAACAAAAAGGCGACAGTCACAAAATTTTTCTTTCTGTTGAATCTGAGGCTCATGGCTCGTTCGAATTAAGTTTTCTTGAGACCAACGACCACGTTGATTTTACGATGTGGTGCCCCAATGATTTAGTCCAAAGTTTAAGCGGACTCAAGAAGCATTTTGCTGATATTATGCAGCTACACGGCTACACGATGAACGCTTACAAAGTTGACGAAATGAAAGCGCCGCACAGTGTCGCCGAAGTTTTTCCGCGCCTTATTGAAAAGAGAGTAGGTATTGATGTCCATGCCTGAACAGCCACGCGATGTAAAGGATTTGCGCGTTGCAGCGCTTAAATATAACGCTGACGAAAATGCTGCGCCGATTGTTGTTGCGGCAGGTTCTGGATATATAGCGCAAAAAATCATCTCTATTGCGGACGAATGCGGACTTAGCATTTACCACGACGACAGCGCAGCCACGCTTTTATCAAAGCTAGAGCTAGGCCAGTCAATCCCGCCAGAGCTGTACCAAATGGTAGTTGAAATATATATGACCGTTATTTCCGCTGCTGATGCCACTAAAAAGGCAAGCGGCGCAACAAAAAAACCTATCAACAGCAGTTTGAAAAAAGCAGTTGACAAGACAAAGCGTCAATGATATAATCATTTCAATCGAATATTGCTTTAATGCGTTGATAGGGAATAGTATTTCGTTATTGCCTCACAGAGAGCCGCGGTTGCTGTAAAGCGGCAGGTTAATCTTCGAGTGAACTCACCCTTGAGCAGTCCGCTGAAAATTTAGTAGGCGCGAACGGCAATCCCCACCGATAGCGGGGGAGCGTGTTGCGGATTTTTTCCAAGACTCGACAAAGTGGGCATATAATGCCAAATGAAGTGGTACCGCGGAAGTATTTTAGGCTTTCGTCTTCTTGTTTAAGAAGACGATGGCTTTTTTTATTGCTTTCAAGCAGAAAGGGAGAAGAAAAAATGACTACAACACCAATAACAAGCGAATTCTTGGAGGTTACTTTTGGCAAGCTGCTTGAGGGCGTTGCCGAAAAATTCCCCGATAGAGAGGCCATAAAATATATTGACAGGCCCTATCGCAAGACTTGGAAAGAGTTTAACGACGAATGTGACCGCGTTGCCAAAGGCTTTATAAAAATGGGCATTAAAAAAGGCGACCATGTTGCAATTTGGGCGACCAACGTTCCCGAATGGCTTGTGACAATGTTCGCAACTGCCAAAATCGGGGCTGTCCTTGTCACGGTTAACACAAACTACAAGGTGTTTGAGCTGCAATATTTGCTCAAGCAGTCTGACGCCAAGGTGCTTGTTATGACAAGCGGCTTCAAAGACGTTGACTACGCGAAGACCATATTAAAGCTGCTGCCAGACATGCCCGACTATTACCCAGGAACATACTACAACGAGGAATTTCCGTTCTTGCAGTCGGTGGTGTACATTGGCGAAAACTGCCCACAGGGTATGTTTCCGTTTGAAGACCTTGCCAAAATGGGCGAGGTAATCTCTGACCGTCAACTAAAGTCTGTTGGTGATGGATTGCGCCATAGCGACGTTATAAACATGCAATACACCTCGGGAACAACTGGCTTTCCTAAAGGCGTTATGCTCACGCACTACAACATAATCAACAACGGCAAATCAATCGGTGACTGCATGAAGTTCACCGAGGAAGATAAACTTTGCATACCTGTTCCGTTTTTTCACTGCTTCGGCTTGGTGCTTGCAATCACCGCGTGTGTCACACACTCAAGTTCCATGGTTCCCCTTGAGTACTACAACCCCATTAAATTTATGCAAGCTTGCCAAGATGAAGAATGTACTGCTGTTCATGGCGTACCCACAATGTTTATTGCAGTATTTGAGCACCCCGATTTCCCAAAATACAAATTCCCCAAACTGCGCACAGGAATTATGGCAGGCTCGCCTTGTCCCGCAAAAGTTATGCAGCTTGTCATCGACAAAATGGGCATGAAAGAAATCACAATCGTGTTTGGCCAGACTGAATCGTCGCCCGGTTGTACTCAAACCCTTTCCGATGACTCCGTTGAAGTCCGCGTTAACACTGTCGGGCGCGCATTGCCCGGTGTTGAGTGCAAAATCGTGGACCCCGAAACAGGCAAAGAATCCAAGACGGGTGAGCAGGGCGAGTTTTGCGCACGTGGCTACAACATTATGAAAGGCTACTATAAGATGGAGGAGGCCACGCGCCAAGCCATTGACAAGGACGGTTGGTTGCACACTGGCGACCTTGCCACAGTCGACGAAAACGGCAACTACAAAATCACTGGCCGCATTAAGGACATGATTATTCGCGGCGGAGAAAATATTTACCCCAAAGAGCTTGAAGAGCTGCTCTACACACAGCATAAAGTCAAGGACGTTCAAGTAATCGGTGTTCCAAGCGAAACTTATGGCGAGGAAGTCATGGCTTGCATAGTCCTTCGAGATTTTGTCACAGAATGTACCGAGGACGAAATCAAAGACTTTGTGCGCGAAAACATGGCGAGGCACAAAGTGCCGACCTATGTGGAGTTCATGACCGAATTCCCCATGACTGCGAGCGGCAAGATTCAAAAATACAAAATGCGCGACTGGGCCATAAAAAAGCTTGGTCTTGAGCCAAAAAAGAAAACCAAAGTAGTTTAGCTAAAAAATACAAAACCTCCGTCTTTATTTTAAAGCGGAGGTTTTCGCTTTAATTTCACACCTTTTTGCTTATTTTCATAAAATGTTATTAAAATGATGAAATGAGGCAGGGAGATGAGCAAGCAATCGGAGTATGATGCCTACAATCGGCAAAAAGTCGTAGCATATGCGCGAAAAGGGGCACTAAAGCGTAACCCCGCATATTTAAGTTTTTCTGGGATTGGCGGCGACTGCGCGAATTTTGCGTCCCAGAGTATTTACGCTGGGGCAGGTGTCATGAATTTTAAGCCGCTTTACGGTTG
>JAVBKH010000227.1:0-9627 GCA_031554155.1 Oscillospiraceae bacterium | reverse complement strand
GTGTGTTGGCGTTGGCGCGCTCCGCTGATTGTTGAGCGCCTGTGCGCACGTTGTTGTAGGCGGGAATCGCAATAGCTGCCAGAATGGCCAATATCGCGATAACCACGCTTAACTCAATCATGGTGAAGCCCTTGCGCTTTTTCAGTTTTGGTCTCAATGCGAGCATTTTTGATATCATATGTATTACCCCCAAGTTGGATTTTGTTACTGTAATTTAGAATGCCGAACTATGTTATCGTACCATATCGTCTCAAATTTTGCAAGTGTTTACATTAGCATAGTATAACTTTTAAAGACGGGTAGCATGATTCCCAGTATAATTGGGACTACAAAAATTGCCAGAAGAATTATTATGCTAGGCTCAAGCAGCGCAGCTATTGTTTGAAGCGACGCTTCAGATTCGTCCTCGTAAAAGACGGCAGCTTGGGTTAAAAGCTCCTCAAGCTTGCCAGATTCCTCACCAAGCTTGGTCATATAAACTATCATCGGCGGTAGCGCGTTCATGCGCGAGACAGGCCCGCTTAATCCTTCGCCACGTTTAACCGACTCCACAACCGAGTATATCTGCTTTTCCAGATATCGGTTGCCGATAGTTCTAGCAGTGATTTCAAGAGCCTGCGCAATCGGCACTCCTGCGGTGCTCATTGTGGAAAGCGTTCTTGCATATCTTGCGGCACAAACCTTGGCCGTTGTTTTGCCGACCAGCGGGGCTTTGAGCTTAAAGTGGTCAAAATCAGTGCGCCCTTGCTCCGTGGATAAAATAAGCCGCGTGACTATAACAATTATTACGATTGCTGCAACCAAAACATACCATTGATGCGTAAAAAAATGTGAAATACTAACCAGAATTTGGGTCAACATGGGAAGTTCCGTCCCAGATTTTTCAAACATAGTCACAAACAGCGGAATAACCACAACCATCAGCAGCGCGACAATGGCCACCGTCATAGTTATTAGTATTATTGGGTAAACAAGGGTTGTGCGTATTTTTGAGTTTAGCCGCGATGTCCGCAAAAAGCTTTCTCCTGCCCGCTCAAGGCAGACATCGAGAGTTCCAGAAGCTTCACCAGCTTCAATCATGCTCAAAAATAGCGTGGGAAAATTCTTTGCATACGGCATAAAGGCCTCGGTCAAGCCAGTTCCGCCTTGAACCTTTGAAAAAACATGCTTTAAAATAGCGTTAAAACGTTTGTCCTGCGTTTGTCCAGTCATTATTTCAAAGGCTTGCGGCAGCGACACTCCTGCTTTTAACACGGTGGCCATTTGCGAACAAAACACCGACAAGGATTTTTCGCTGACTTTTCGCTTGGTGACGCGGGTATCTTTATTAGGCATTTGTTTTATTTCAAGCGGGAAATATCCGCTTTGTCGAAGCATTGCCACAACGGATTCGCGGTCAGCAGCGTCGTATTCTCCCGAAAGCTCTTGCCCGCTTATATTTTTGGAATTATACCAATATTTTGGCATCGGCGTAATCACCCCTTTCCCATGATATAGGCATTATTAGAGGGACGTATCCACTCCGTGAGTTATGGATATTAGCTCGTCTAAGGTGGTTTTGCCATCTATTACTAGCTTTAGCGCGCTGTCTCTGATAGGAGACATTCCGCTATTTATTGCATATTTATACATTGCGCCAAGCGGCATATTTTGATGAATCATATCACGCAGGGCATTATCAAGCACCAAAACCTCATGCACCGCCACGCGACCTTTGTAGCCAGTATTGTTGCAGTTATTGCAGCCAATTCCGTGATAAAACTCGCAGTCACCATGATTGTCAAGGTCAAATCCAGCAAGCTCTAGCGTTGAAGCAGCAGGAATATATGACTGCTTGCAGTTGGGGCAAATTGTGCGCATAAGTCGTTGGGAAATTACTCCAACAAGCGAGGCCGCCACCATATATGGCGGAATATTCATGTCAATTAGGCGATAAATCGTTGATATAGCGTCGTTTGTGTGAATTGTGGACAAAACCAGATGTCCTGTGATAGCAGCTCGAATGGCAATGTCAACAGTCTCGGTGTCGCGTATTTCGCCTATCATAATAATATCGGGGTCTTGCCGCAAAATTGACCGCAGGCTCGTTGAAAAATCCATGCCTGCTTTTGGGTTAATCTGAACTTGATTCAAGCCAGAAATCATGTACTCAACGGGGTCTTCAACTGTGACAATGTTGTCGCCAACTCGGTTTAACTCACTTAGCATTGTGTAAAGCGTCGTTGATTTGCCGCTGCCAGTAGGGCCTGTGACCAAAATAATGCCGTGAGGTGTAGTTAACAGATTGTCAAATTTTTTAAGATTTTCCTCGCTAAATCCAAGCTGTTCTCTTGGCTTAAAGAACGTGGAGCGGTCAAGCAAACGCAAAACGGCTTTTTCACCGTGGACAGTTGGTAAAGTGGAAAGTCGCACGTCAATGGGATTACCCAGAACCTCCAAATCGAAGCGGCCGTCTTGAGGTAGCCTTTTTTCGGCGATGTTTAAGTTGCCCATGATTTTAAGGCGCGCAAGTAAAGCGCTTGCGGCACTAAGCGGCGTTTTTAGTATCGAGCTTAATGCACCGTCAACGCGCATTCTTATGCGAACTTCGTTTGGCAACGGCTCAATGTGAATATCAGACGCACCTATGCCAACCGCTTGTTCAAGCAATGCATTGACCAAACGAACTATAGGAGCATTTACAACGTCAGAGTCAGCCTCAAGGCTCATGGTTGATACCATTTCATCAAGGCCAACTTCTTTTTTAAAGTCCAACAAAGCGCGGCTTGCAAATTCGTTGCCGTAAAGCGAATCAATAATCGAGGTTATGCTGCGGCCTGATGCAAGCATCGGCTGAACGTCCATTTTCGAGGAGATTCGGCACTCGTCAATGGCCTGAAAGTTTTTCGGGTCTTCTGTAGCGAGATATAGAACGTTATTTCGCACATCAATGGGAACAACGCGGTTTCGGCGGCAAAGTGCCACAGGCAAAAGCTTGGCAAGCGCGGGGTCAATTTTTTGGTGGTCTAAATCTATGTACGGTATATTGTGCTGATTTTCGAGAACGCGCATCATCTCGTCTTGGGTGATATAGCCTTTTTCAACGAGAATATCGCCGATTCTTCTACCGGTGGATTCTTGTAGCTCAAGTCCTTCGTTGAGTTGGCGTTCATCGATAAAACCCGCATCTAGCAGCATTTTACCCAAATATAGTTTTTTTGGCAAAGATTTTATTCCTCCTGAAACAGGGTATATAGTTATTTTGTCGTAACCTCTAGTATAGTACCTTTTTAAAAATAAAGCAACAATGCTTATTTGTAAAATGCTCACCTTTACTATGGTAAAGTTAAGCTCAATATTATGGATAAACTATCCTCTCCATAATATTGAGCCTACTTGAAAAAAGCACGCCGCCGAATTACTTCGGCGGCGTGTTGTGACTACAGTCTCAAGAATCCGTGTGGCTTTTGGGTTATCGTGCGGACAAGCTCCGCAATTTGAACACCTAGCATAAACACGATTAAAATAACGTTAGCAAGCTGCAAAGCAAATAATAGTTTATCCTTCATATTTAAAATCCTTCCTTTTAATTAAATTTGCATGTTAAGTACGCCTTGTAAGGCTTTTTTCTGCATATCGGCGGCTTTGTTAATAGGCTCGCTCGATTTGCCATTTGTTATGGTGTGCGTTAACCCGCCTGCAACGTATTGTCGGCCACAATCGGGGCAAATGGCGTATTGCAGCGAAACAGAGCTGTGGGTGACTTCGCGGCCTTCGGCTTTTGCTTCGGCTGCGTTTCTGGCAACGTGCTCGTGTTCGTGGCTTAAAACTGCCGCCTTAGATTGTCCAGGTGAAATACTTTGCGGGGTTTTGAACGATACTCCAGGGTCGTTTGAGCCGTCGACATACTTGCGGTTTTTGCAGGACGGGCACTCAATTTCGCCGTTTCGAATTTTCTGGCGAATTTTTGCGTCGGAAGAAGGGTCAACACCCTGTGTTTTTTGCATTTTTTGTTGGTTTTGATTTATTCGTTGTTGCCACATATCCTGCATAGTGAGCTGTCGGTCGCTGCGGTCGTTAGTTAATGCGTCAATTTTGCCATTCATACAATTCAACTCCTCGTGTTAGCAATCGACTTGTGGGCCGTCAAAATTGGGGAGTAAACCGCCGAGCTTTTTTAGCAAGGCGTGTTCATTTGGAGAAAACTTTGGGGTAGTTGCAAGTGATTTTATGCGGTTTTCGGCAGACTTTTTGGATATGCCAAAAATATTTGCAATTTCAAAAGGGGTTAGCTTATGGTCGGATTTTGAGATAAGTTCGTTCACCAAAATCCGTGGTGCAGTTAATTCAGCGGCAAAGCAGTTTGCTTCAATTTCGCTGCTGTCGTCGTCGCAATCGTGAGCGAGAAAAATATGCCCAATTTCATGGGCGAGGGAAAAGCTTTGCCGACCCGTCGACATAATTTTATCGTTATATAAAACAATATATTTGGTGTCGCTTGCGTTGCCGCGAACAATTGTAAAGGCGTCCTTTGTGCCACCAATGCAATAAAGTTCATCAATTGTGGACATTGAGTTGCTGCAAAAATTCTCGAATGTAACAAAAATAATATTTTTCTTGTATTTCAGCGACAGCACATCAATCTTTACGCTGTAAAGCCTTTGCTTTAGCAAAAGATTTATTGCAGCTTCGCGGGCTTTTCCAAAATCGGAAGCCATTATTCTTTATCCGAGATTGCTTGCAAAAACAGGTCGATGTTAGATTCAAAGCCTGCAATTAATTTTTCGCGCTGCTCTGGTGGTATTTGCGACGCGCGCCTTGCCAAAACGAGAAGCTTTTGCTCCTGCTCATTTTGGGCCGACGGCAAATCGGGGTTTAGTCCACCAAAAAAATAATCGGTGGAGACACTGAAAAAATCTGCTAATTTTTTTAGCTGTTTTGCGTCGGGAACGGATATTCCGCGCTCATATGCACTGTAGCTTTGGCGCAAAATCCCGAGATATTCGGCTACCTCGTCCTGTCTGATTTTCTGCTTTTTCCGAATCTCTTTTAGCTTTTCAGGCAGCATAATACCATCCCTTCTGCACATTTTATAAACATATTCTAGCAAATATCAGTTGCAAAAGCAAGCAAAAGCGCAAAAAAAGCCTCGCATGTCCCAAAACAATGTGAGGCTTAATATTAATGCAATTTAAAACTGCTTCAATCTACTTATATCTTTCTGCAAAAGCTTTTACGTTTTTGGCAACATCAATTGCGCCGCCACTAATCGCGTTTGCAAAGCTAAGATTATCGGGGGTGCTTGCGTCGACTTTCCATTCATTGTCGGCACCCATCACCAAATACAGTGTGGCGTCGGTTTTTATTGTGGGAATTTTGTCCCAGTCAATGTTTTTGGCGGCGTAGTCGGCGAGAATCTTTTCTGGGTTTGTTATGTCTTTGCCTGTGAGCTGCATTGCGGCAAGGTGTGCGATTGCGCCTGGCATAACGCTGTTTATGGCGCTTTGAGCGTCGACTGCTGTTATTGAAACATCAACTTGCGCTTTTTCTCCGTTTACCTTGGAGCTGTTAATTTTGTAATCCACGCGCTTTGTGATAGGCTCAAGCAGGCTAAAATATTCTTCTGGCATTTGTTGGGTAACGAAATATTGGCCTACAATCTCATTAATTTGTTCACGGTCAAGCTTGCTTACATTTTCAAAAAGCTCTTCGGCGGCTTTATCAGGGGTTTGCGCTTCACTTGATGATGTGCTTGATGATTTTGGCGCAATCGAAGAGCCCTCAGCCTTTGCAGGTTGGCTCGACGAAGATTTTGGCGGTGTGGCCTGTGGAGAGGACGACGACGGCGCACTTTGACCAGACGGTGCTTTGCGAACGCAGCCCGCAAGTATAACTAGCACAACAAAAGAAAGAGCAAATATCTTTTTCATATGGGACATAACCTCCGTGCAGATGCTTTGGTTTGATTTATTCTAACAAATAAGAATGTACAAAAACAGCAAATTAAATGAACAGAATGAGACAAAAGCATTAATTTGTGGCAGGTTTGGCAAGACTTGTAATTTTTCGCAATAAAAAGTATAATAGAGTGAAAACAAAAGCAAAATTCACGGAGGAAATCATGTTCAAGCTACTAAAAACAGAAGGCCGCGCACGTCGCGGGACTATAGAGACAGTTCATGGAACATTGCAAACTCCACTTTTCATGAACGTGGGAACAGCAGGCGCAATCAAGGGTGGAGTGTCGTCACACGACCTAAAAGAGCTGAAATGTCAAGTTGAGCTTTGCAACACATACCATTTGCACATTCGACCAGGCGACGACGTTGTGCGGGAAATGGGAGGATTACACAAATTTATTGGTTGGGACGCACCAATTCTCACAGATAGCGGCGGCTTTCAAGTTTTTTCCCTCGCTAAGCTGCGCAAAATTGAAGAAAAAGGCGTGACTTTTTCGTCGCACATCGACGGCAAACGTATATTCATGGGCCCAGAGGAGAGTATGCAAATCCAGTCAAATCTTGGCTCAACTATCGCGATGGCCTTCGATGAATGCATAGAAAATCCCGCAGAATACGACTACACTGCAAAATCAATTGAGCGCACCACGCGTTGGCTTTATCGCTGCAAAGAGGAAGTGGACAGGCTTAACACTTTGCCGCAAACGCTAAACAAAAAGCAAATGCTTTTTGGAATCAACCAAGGCTCGACCTACCGCGACTTGCGCATCAAGCACATGCAAGATATTGCGAAGCTTGACCTTGAGGGTTACGCTATAGGCGGCCTTGCGGTAGGGGAATCTGCTGAGGAAATGTACTCGACTATTGACGTGGTTGAGCCACATATGCCGATTGACAAGCCCCGTTATCTCATGGGGGTAGGCACGCCTGTCAACATTCTTGAGTCCGTTTTGCGCGGCGTGGATATGTTCGATTGCGTAATGCCAAGCCGCAACGCGCGCCACGGCACAATGTTTTCGTGGCAGGGAATCAGCATACTTGGCAATGCGCGGTATGAGCGCGACCCGCTGCCAATTGATGAAGGCTGCGATTGTCCCTGCTGCAAAAATTATTCTCGCTCATATTTGCGCCATTTGCTTAAAGCAAAAGAGATGCTTGGCTATAGGCTTGCGGTAATCCACAACATGTACTTCTACAATTCGTTAATGGAGCGCATACGCGAGGAACTTGACGCAGGAACTTACACCGAATTTGCAAAGCGCATGATTCCAATTTTAGGCAGCCATACTTGAAAATGTACTTGCAATAAGGGAATATTTTATATATAATTAAAGTAGTATGCAATAAAAAATCGTAAGGAGAAAATCTATGCCTAATTCGCTTCTAGCAGTTCCCGCAGAGGGTGGCACACTTGCCATGCTCTCATCGTTTTTGCCATTCATTCTCATTATTGGCGTGTTTTATTTTATGATGATTCGTCCACAGAAAAAGCGCGAAAAAGCCGTTCAAGCAATGCGGTCTAGCGTTGAGGTTGGCGACGAAATAGTCACAGCAGGTGGAATTATTGGCCGCGTGGTCAGCATAAAGGAAGATTCCGTTGTGCTTGAAACAGGCTCTGACCGCAGCAAAATCAGAATTGCACGTTGGGCAATCCAGACTAATAACACAGTTCACGATAACGTTGAGCCTGTGAAATAGCATTATTATAAGCTATAGTCGGCCATGCAGAACCTGTACTATAAACGATTTAAGGCGAATATAATCTACCATAACGTTTTTAGGAGGAATTTGCATGTCCGCAAAAGGCCAAATTACCGAGACTTCCGGTGCGGGGCGCATGTTGCGTCCTGTTGCGGTTAGCGTTGCAGTTGGCGCACTTGTGAGCGTCGCTATTTTGCTTTTGCTCTCGCTAGTGCTTTCAAGCCGAAGTGTTCCGCAGTCCATGGTTGACCCTATGGCCATTCTCGCAATGTGTACTGGTGCGTTTGTTTCTGGTACTATTTGCGCCAAGATTATCCACAAAAACGGCTTGATGTGCGGCCTTATCTGCGGAGTAGTTTTTTCCGTCTTGATATTGGCTTGCAGCTTGGCTGTTCCGGATAGCAGCCTTGGGCTTGGCGCGCTAATTAAAACAATGTTTATGCTGCTTTCCGCAATGCTTGGCGGAGTTCTCGGCGTAAACACCAAAAAGCGAAGAAAATAAGTTGAAAACAGTTTGATTTTGTGGTATAATACCACGTGATACAACTAAAAGGAGTTTTTTAAATGAAACACGTTAAAACGCTGAATAAGGCCAATTTAAAGGAATCTGCGGCAAAGGGCGGCTGCGGCAAATGCCAAGCTTCTTGTCAATCGGCATGCAAAACCTCTTGCACAGTAGCAAACCAAAAATGCGAGAGAAACTAATCAAAACTGCAAATCTCCCCGCTTAAATGGCGGGGAGAATTTTATAATTGAGGTTTTTTATGATTCACAAGTTTTCACAAAAAGGTCATAATATAGTTCTTGATGTGAACAGCGGCGCAGTCCATATTGTGGACAAGCTTGTTTTTTCGCTGCTTGATTACGTCGACGAGACGACGAAAGATTTACCTAAATCTACATATGACTCGCTAAACGAATATTCCCGCGAGGAAATCGACGAAGCCTTTGCTGAAATCAAGGAGCTTGTTGCAGCAGGGCAGCTTTTTTCGCCCGACGACTACGGCGTGTACGCAGAAAAAATGGTCGCGTCGCCAATCAAAGCCATGTGCCTAAACGTGTCCCACGACTGCAATTTGCGTTGTGAATATTGCTTCGCAGGCAAAGGCGACTACGACCAAGGCCGCATGGTTATGAGCGCAAAAACAGGCAAAGCCGCCATTGATTTTTTACTCAAGCAATCCTTTGGTCGGCAAAACTTGGAGGTTGATTTCTTCGGCGGTGAGCCGTTGATGAATTTTGATGTGGTGAAGCAAGTCGTAGACTATGCTCGAAGCAAAGAAAAAGAATTTGACAAGAATTTCCGCTTCACAATCACGACCAACGGTCTTTTGCTCGACGAAGACAAAATCGAATACATTAACCGCGAGATGAGCAATGTCGTTCTCTCGCTCGACGGCCGCCGTGAGGTCAACGACCGTGTTCGCGCCCGCGTCAACGGGTCTGGCTGTTATGATGCGATTGTGCCGAAATTCCAAAGCCTTGTGGCTTCACGTGGCGACAAAGAATACTATGTTCGCGGCACATTCACGAAGTATAACATGGATTTTGCAAAGGACGTTGTTGCGCTAAACGAGCTTGGATTTGACCAGATTTCGATTGAGCCTGTGGTTTCCGCAAAGGAGCTGCCTTATTCGCTTACTGACGCCGATTTGCCGCAAGTTTTTGAGGAATACGAAAAACTTGCAGACATGTTGATTCAATCAAAACGAGAGGGTAAAGGCTACAATTTTTTCCACTTCATGCTCGACCTTGACCAAGGCCCGTGTGCTATCAAGCGTTTGCGCGGCTGCGGCTGCGGAAACGAATACGTAGCAATCACGCCCGACGGCGATATTTACCCTTGCCACCAGTTTATTGGCCATGAAAATTGGCGCATGGGCAGCCTTAACGATGGCAGCCTAGACCTTGAAATGAAAGAGATGTTCTCGAAAACAAGTGTGTACCAAAAGGAAAGCTGCCAAAGCTGTTGGGCAAAATTTTATTG
>JAVBKH010000174.1:0-12881 GCA_031554155.1 Oscillospiraceae bacterium | reverse complement strand
ATTTGCTGCCGACACCACCTGCACCAGTGTATCAAGCCCCAGTTTACGAGAGCTCTGGACGCGACAGAACAAGCAGCGGTGGTGGTAGTAGTGGCGGAGGTGGCGGTGGTTCAAGCATTGCGCCTAATATTGCAAGCAAAGAACCTTCGCAGGCTATTACCCGACCAGTCGACGAAAAAACTGCACTTGCGGCGGCGGACAAGGCCATAAAAACCGCAAAAGCAGGCAGCCGCGTGTATGTTAAGCTGCAAGGTAATTCGGTAACTAAAGAAATAATGGCAAAGTTAAAGGCAAAAGCCACGAACGCGGGTGTGAATGTGCTTGTTGTCTCAAGCACAAAGGACGCTGACAAGGTTGTTGCGCAGCTTTCAATAAATCCCGCCCTTGTTATGACTGACCTCAAGCTTGGCGTGGAGCTAAAATCAGCGGCGGTTGCAAAGCGAAAAGCACAATTTGAAAAGCAGTTCAGCAACAAGGTCGAGGTGATTTCCTTTTCACAAAAGAACGACTTTGGCCAAAAGGTGCACGTGGCAGCTCTTGTTGACCTAAAAAGGCTGAACAGCAAGAATTTGGTGTTTTACAGCTACGACAGCATTAGCAAAAAGCTTGCTAAAATTGCAACGACTTACCGTGTGGACAAAAATGGATATTTGCAATTTGACACGTCACTTGCAGGGGATATAATAATTTCCGACGGTGTTTTGACTAAAAGATAAAAGAAAGGCCAGACCTCGAACTTTGCGAGGTCTGGCCTTTTTGGTAAAATTAAATGTCTTTTTGTTGCTCAAGATACTCGTCGAAGCTGATAGTGCGGTCGATAAGTCCGCTTGGGCGAAGTTCCATGATTCTGTTTGCCACAGTTTGGATAAACTGGTGGTCATGGGACGAAAACAGCATGTTGCCAGGAAAAGCGGCAAGGCCGTCGTTGAGTGCAGTGATTGATTCAAGGTCGAGGTGGTTTGTCGGTTGGTCAAGCAGGAGAACATTTGCGCCAGAAAGCATCATGCGTGAGAGCATGCAGCGTACTTTTTCTCCGCCTGAAAGCACCTTGACGGCTTTGTAAACATCGTCGTTTGAGAAGAGCATACGACCCAGAAATTGCCGCAGATAGCTTTCGTGTTGGTCCTCGGAATATTGGGCAAGCCAGTCAATTAGCTTGCTGTCGTTGCCACTGAAAAACTCGGTGTTGTCCTTTGGAAAATAGGACTGCGACGTGCTGACGCCCCATTTAAAGCTGCCGCTGTCTGGCTCCATTTCCTCCATGAGGATTTTGAAAAGGGCGGTGTGTGCAAGCTCGTCGTCGCCGACGAAAGCGATTTTGTCGTTTCTGCCCACGATAAAGGAAATATTGTTGAGCAGCAAAACACCGTCGACTGTTTTGCACAGATTTTCCACCACAAGAATATCCTTGCCGACTTCGCGGTCGGGCTTGAAGCCCACCCACGGGTATCTGCGGGAGGACGCAGGCATTTCGTTAATCGTGAGGTTTTCAAGCAGCTTTTTGCGCGAAGTTGCTTGTTTGGCCTTGGATTTGTTCGCCGAAAAACGTTGAATAAAGTCTTGCAGTTCCTTGGCTTTTTCCTCGGACTTGCGGTTTTGGTCGCGCAACATTTGCTGCATTAACTTGCTTGACTCATACCAGAAATCATAGTTGCCGACGTACATTTTAATTTTGGAGTAGTCGATGTCTACGATATGAGTGCAGACCGAATTCAAGAAATGACGGTCATGCGAAACGATGATGACCATTCCTTCAAAATCAAGCAGAAAATCCTCAAGCCAGTCAATGGATTTATAGTCGAGATTGTTGGTAGGCTCGTCAAGCAAAACAACATCGGGCTTGCCAAAAAGCGCTTGAGCAAGCAATACTTTGACCTTTTGGCGACCGTCAAGCTCCGACATTTTGCTTTCGTAAAAGCTTGTTGGCAAGCCTAGTCCTTGCAAAATCTTGGACGCATCGGACTCTGCTTCCCAACCATTCATCTCGGAAAATTCGCTTTCAAGTTCTGACACTAAAACGCCGTCATCATCGTTGAAATCGGGCTTGCTGTAGAGAGCTTCTTTCTGCGTCATAATCTCGTAAAGTCGGGCGTTACCCATCAAAACCGTTTGCATAACATAGCAGCTATCGTACTGGTTTTGGTCTTGGCGCAAAACCGACATGCGCAGGTTTGCGCTCAAACGGACGTCGCCGTTTGTCGGTTCAAGTTCGCCAGAGAGTATCTTCAAAAAAGTGGATTTTCCTGCGCCGTTTGCTCCGATAATGCCGTAGCAGTTACCCGCTGTAAACGTTAAATCAACGTTTACAAACAGCTTGCTTGCCCCAAAATGCAAGCTAACGTTATCAACTGTAATCATTTTATAGCAAATCTCCTTTACACAAAGCATTATTATACCACATTCTGGAATATCTTGCAAATGAATCGGAGCTTATTTTTTTATAGGTACAGTAAAATAAAATGATGTGCCATCGCCAACCACGCTTGTAACGCTGATTTCGCCGTTCATACGCTCAATTATTCCCTTGCAAATTGAAAGGCCAAGCCCGTTTTTGCCAACATTGGCAGATTCCTGTACTTTATTATCTTTAAAGCCAGATTGCAAAATATGCGCTTGGTAAAAGGAATCGAACAGATTTGGAATATGTTCGTCGCTAATGCCAGAGCCGCTGTCCTTAACCCAAAATTGGCAAAACTCGCCTATAAGCTTTGCGCCAATTTCAATAGTGCCATTATTTGTGTAGCGCAATGCATTGCTGAAAAGGTTGTCAAACACTTGAATTAAATGGCGCAAATCCACCCAGATATTGCAGCATATTGGCTTTAAGATAAGGCTGACGTTTTGCTTTGCACATAAGCTACTGTATTCGTCCTCGATTATTTGCATGAGCGTGGGGACGGAAACTTGCTCAAAAACAAAGGGCCGTTGTTGGCTTTGTATTACCGCAAGCTGCAAAATGTCGCTGACTAGGTGGTCGAGCTGAATACTTCGGCTCAATATTCGCTCCACGCATTTCATTGATGATTCTGTCAAATCCTGCTCGCTTAGAATTTCGGCGGCACCGCGTATAACGGTTATCGGCGTGCGCAAATCGTGGGAAATCGAGGCGAATAATGCATCGCGCGAACGCTGTTGAAGCTCAAGTTCCTGCGTGCGCTTGGCAACTTTTTGCTCTAGCTCTGCTTGCCATTGCTGCTGCCGATATTTTATATAATAATTATCTATCAAAAAGCTGTAAAAAATCAATAAAATAAATATTGTGCAACCTAAAAGCAAGCTATCCATGCTTTGAGAAATCAAAGCAATGATACTGCTAACTACAAGAATTGTCGAATAAATAATTGGATTTAGTGTAGAAATTGCTTTTACATAAGCGATAGAACAACGCACAAGTGTGTAAAAAAACGAAACGAATACAATAATTATAAGCAAAATATTAAAGCTATTGAATAAGGCCTCGCTTATATTCGAAAAACTAAACCCGCTAACGGCAATCATGCAGGCACAAATTATTGCCAATGTCTTTTTTTCGCGCTTGCTTGCGAAAAACTCTGCTAAATATAACACGGCGGTTGCAAGCAAAAAAAATCTTGCCTCATACTTGAGCAAATAGGAAAGCCGCGCGTTGACTGGAATTATGCTTGATAAATTAATTATGGCGAAAAAAAAAGCGATTGCACAAAATAAAATATTTTGCCTAGTGCGAGACTTGCGCGGAACGCAAATCGGAAGTGCACAAAGTATTATAAAAAGCATTAAGCCCGCCAAAATACACCGCACAAAAAAACTTTTTGAGCGGTGTGCGTGCATTGGTATTGAATTCGAGCGTTCATCGCTCGGCAACAAAGCGTTTTGCGTAGGCTGCCAAACGCTTTCGTGTGATGCTAGGACAGTTTGCTCAAATGTTTTTGGGCTTGACATGTCAGCTTGCGCGGAAATGCTGTAAAATCCTAGCAGAACGCCAAAAACAAAAATTGAAGTTAAAATTATAGATACTGACAGCATGGCTAAACGCTTCATTTTCTGGTGACCTCTGGTGGATAACGTAGCACATAGCCTGTGCCGTGTATCGTTTTAATAAAGCGAATATCTGGTGCAGCCTCCTCAAGCTTGCGGCGCAAGGTGGAGACGTTTTGCCTAACTAAATGCTGCGAAACTTCGCCAGAACCCCAAAGCTGTGTGAACAATTGTTCATGCGTCAGCATTTGGTTTGGCACTTCGCAAAGCGCCATCAATATAGCGTATTCGCGAGGTGTCAGCGACAGTTCGTTTTCACCGATTTTCGCATTAAGCTTTATCACGTCAATGGAAAGCGGCGGCAAAGATACGCTGCTTTCGCGCGTATCTGTCGCATTTTTAAGCAAGGCTGCAATTCTAAGCGAAAGTTCCTTCAAGCTGTATGGCTTGCGCAAAAAGTCGTTTCCCAAATCAAAGCCTTTTTCAATGTCGGCCTCGGTCTGCATTGCAGTCAAAAAAATTATAGGTACATTTTTCAAACGCTTCAGTTGAGGTGCAAGCTCAAAACCGTTTATGTCTGGCAAGTTGACGTCAAGCACTACACAATCGCACAAACACACCAAATCAAGGGCTTGGGCAGCGTTAAATGCCTTCAGAACTTCGTAGCCTTTAAGCTCCAAATATTCCGTGTTATTTAAAATGATTCCTTCGTCGTCATCAACTAATAATATTTTCATGCAACCACCTCAAGTTTATCGGGCCTTTATGTCCTTGTATCTTGCAGATTTGCAGCCACGGCTATTGAGAAGCGCGGTGACATTATTCTTGGATTTGCTTTTGCCAGATGCCGATGACGCAATGACTTCAAGCTGTTTGCCAGAGGGTAAAAGCTCAAAAAGGCGCATGATAGGCGGAACTATATTGCCTGCCCAAATTGGGGACATTATGATGATTTTTTCGTATGCGTCAAGTTCAGGTTCAATCGGTAGAATCGGGCTTGGTTTGCCGCGCATTGCCTTAAAGCAGCCAATTATCATCACGCCCGCCTTCGAAGGGCGCGATTTATCCTTGATTTCGTACAGGTCTGCGCCTACTTTAGCGGCAAGGTTACTCGCGAGCTGCGCTGTATTTCCCATATAGGAATAATAAATCACCAAAGTTTTCATTTTTGTTCATCCTTGCAAATTAATATATTATCAAGCTTACATCTAAAAAAAATAGTTTACAAGCTTAATTATAGTTAATTCTTTTATAAAAGGCAAATTAATTTTTGCGATTCGTCAAATATTCTAGATATTAACAATATTTTAATGTAATTTTTTAGATGTTATTATATTTAAAGTATGCTATAATTATATTTAACTATGACGTACTGGGGTTAAGTCGAAGAGAAAGGGCGGTCAAACCATGACATTATTTTGCATTTTAGCGATAGCGGTAGTTGCAACTATTGCAGTTGGACTGCTTTTGCTCCGCAATCGGGAACTAACAAAACAAATTGAAATAAACGTAAAAAATCGCACAAGCGAGCTTGAAATTCAAAGCGAGGTTGCGCAGATGGCGTCGCGCGCAAAAACCGATTTTATCGCGCGATTGAGCCACGAAATGCGAATTCCACTCAACGCAATTGCTGGCTTGACCTACATAGCAAAGCAATCGGCAGCGCAGCCAGAAAAAGTGCTTTCATCCCTGCGCGAAATCTCACATGCAACAGCTCAATTGACAGCCATTCTAAACGATGTGCTTGACTTGACGCGAATTGAGTCTGGCCGTTTTGAGCTTGAATCAGAGCCATTTTTGATTAAAGATGCCGTTGACGATGTTGCAAGCATGATTAGGCAGCGTTGCGACGAAAACGGCTTGATTTTTGAGACCTCCCTTGAAAAAATAAGCTCACTGGGAGTAATTGGCGATAAGTTAAGGCTAAACCTTGTGCTTATGAATCTGCTTGGGACATCGGTGGGACTAACCGACAAAGGCGGCAAAATCTCGCTACTAGTCGATATCGCTTATGAAACAAGAACAGATATAGCGTTCACTTTTGTGATATCCGACAATGGCCGTGGTATGAAGTTAAGCGAAAGTTCAATCCAATTTGAAGCTTTTGAGCAGTTCGAAACATCAAGCTTTGACCGTTACTGTAGCTCGTCTTTTGGGCTTCAAGTAAGTCAAGGCCTTGTTAGGCAAATGGGCGGCTCAATTATGACTACAAGCGAAGTTGGTTCTGGCACCACGTTCACATTTACGATTTTGCTGACTAGAGACGAAAGTGTCGCCAAAAATGAAACGACTGCAAGATTTGACATCGACCTTAGTGGTAAACACATTCTTGTCGCCGATGATTCAGAGCTTAACCGCACAATAGTTGAAGAGATTTTGGCGGATATGAATGCGATTGTTGAGCAAGCTAGTGATGGCGAGCAGGT
Source organism: Oscillospiraceae bacterium (assembly GCA_031554155.1). GTDB lineage: Bacteria > Bacillota > Clostridia > Oscillospirales > Ruminococcaceae > WRAV01. The sequence continues at coordinate 6,498 of JAVBKH010000174.1, read as the reverse complement.
AGTGAAAATGTTTAAGTCGTCGCCTTTTGCTTACTACGATTTGATTTTTATGGACGTGCAAATGCCAAAGCTTTCTGGCCATGAGGCTACTGGACAAATCCGCGCTATGGGGCGTGCAGACGCGGGGTCGATTCCTATAATCGCGCTGACTGCCGACGCATATCAGTCGGACATTGATAAAGCGAAAAATTCGGGAATGAACGGTCACATCGCAAAACCAATCGATGTTGACGAAGTTATGCGCCGCATTAGCGATAACATAAAACTGTCTTGATTAAAATTCGGCCTCGTTTGCGCTTTTAGCTTCGGGGCCATTTTTGTGGAGTTTATTATGAGCAAAATTGTTTTACTCGCAATCAATTCAAAATTTATTCACACGTCGCTGTCGGTATGGTCGCTTGCTGCGGGGATATCGCAGTTTGCAAAATATAGCCACGAAGTCAAGGTGATTGAGGCCACAATCCATATGGAGACAGCCGAAATTGCAAAACAAATTGAAGCGTGTACACCAGATATTGTGGGAATTTCTGCATACATTTGGAATTCGGATAAGCTGCCAGACCTGCTAAAGATATTGCGTGAGCACTTGCCCAAGGTTTTGCTTGTTTTAGGTGGGCCAGAGGCCACGTATAATGCCGAATCTTGGATTGATAATGGCGCAAATTGCGTTTTGCGAGTAGAGGGCGAATGGAGTTTGCCCGCATTGCTCGACGATTTCAGCCAAAACAAGCAGATTGCACCAATCTCGGAGTTTTGCAAGACTTCGGAAATTCCGCCAGACCCATACTCTGACGAATATTTTGCAGCACTAGGCGGTAGGCTTGCGTATCTTGAGACTTCGCGCGGCTGCCCGTTTAGCTGTGAGTTTTGTTTGTCTGGTTCAAGCGAGGTGCGCTTTTTCCCCATTGAGCGCGCAAAGTCCCATTTGACGCGGCTTGCAAGCTCTGGCACGCAGACCGTCAAGCTTGTTGACAGAACTTTCAACTGCAACCCTGAGCGCGCATATGAGCTTTTTAAGCATGTGATTGAGATGGAAACTGCCTGCTGCTTTCATTTTGAGGTTGCTGCCGACCTTTTCGACGAGCGGACTCTCGAACTTTTAGCGACTGCGCCGCCTGCAAGAATACAGCTTGAGATTGGCCTGCAAAGCTTCTTTAAACCAGCATTGCAAGCGGTTTCGCGCAAGACGGACATCGACAAGGCAGCGGAGAATATCAAAAAGCTGCTTGATGCAAAAAACATTCATGTGCATGTGGATTTGATTGCGGGGTTGCCGTTCGAAGGTCTCGCCGACTTTCAGACAAGCTTTGATAACGCCTACGCCCTTGGCGCGCACAATTTGCAGCTAGGCTTTTTAAAGCTACTGCATGGCAGTGGGCTACGCGAAAAAGCCACGGATTTAGGCCTTATTTACGACGAAAACCCGCCTTACGAGATAATATCAAACCCGTGGATTTGTAAAGCAGAGCTTGATATTTTGCGCCAAACTGAAAATGCACTGCAACGCACCTACAACAGCGGCAAGCTTTTGCGCTCGATGGAATACGTGTTAAACGCTACAAGCTTGAGCGCATTTGCCTTTTACAGTTGGCTTGGTGATGCCGTTCCGAACCACGGCATGGAGCTTTCGGACTATGCATATTTGGTCTATGAATATTGCTGCACGCTTTCGGGCGTTGATGCTGCCGAGCTGCGGGACTGCATGGTTTGTGACTGGCTTGCGGCAGTCAAAGGTAAAAATTTGCCAGAAAATTTAAAAATTTCCGATAAAAGATTAAAAAAAGTGGCTGAAATTGCCAAAAATCAACTTGGACGAAATTTGCAGCGCTGTGAAGTTGCGGTATTATCCACGGAGAGCAGAGCGGTATTCGTTGACGCGAATGACCAAGACCCTGTGACTGGATTATATAAATTATATTTTATACAAATATAATACTAGAAGTCTGGAATATAGTCCGTGGTTGCTGCCTTGCGTTCCTGCACAAAGCCGTTAGTTAAGCCAATACTGAAGAAATAATCGACGACCGAGTTATACTCGAACGTTGTTATTCTGCGATTTATTTCGGGAAAATCGGCGGACTTATGTAGCGGAACATATTGCGCCATTAAGCTGACGTAGGCAGTGGGCGCGTTTTCTGCAATCCAGTCCAAAATTCGCATGGAATCGTGGCGAAGCTTGGGCAGAACTAGGTGCCTAATTATCAGCCCACGCCGCATGATACCGTCATTGTCGAACTCTGCTTGCGGCTGCTGCCGCTGCATTTCGAGAATAGCTTTGCTTGCATAGTTAAAATAATTTTCCGCATTTGAATATCTCATTGCAGCTTCGTTGTCGAAGTATTTCAAATCGGGAAGATATATGTCCACAAGGCCGTCCAGAATTTTCAGAGTCTCTACAAGCTCGTAGCCGTTGGAATTGTACACAATCGGCGATGTAAGGCCGTTTTTCTTGGATAGCTCAAGCGACTTTGCGATTTGCGGCACAAAATGCGTGGGCGTTACAAGGTTGATGTTGTGAACTCCCGACGATTGCAGCTCCAAAAAAATCTCTGCAAGCTGCTCAATGCTGACGACTTCGCCCATATTTTCTTGGCTGATTTTGTGGTTTTGGCAAAAGGCGCAGCGCAAATTGCAGCCCGTGAAAAACACAGCTCCAGAGCCGTTATTGCCGCTGATTGGCGGCTCTTCCCACATGTGGGCCATGCTCTTTGAAACTCGCGGGTCGAGTAGCTCGTGGCATAATCCGCGCGTTGTGATTCTATCAGCCCCACAGGCGTGAGGGCAAAGCTTACAGTCCATGATTATGCGCTCCTTTTTGGTGCTTTGCTTGACTTTTGTTATCGATGCAAAACCACGGCCAATACATCAAGAACACGATTAATGTCACCAATAACGCCATTGCGGCAAGGTAGCCAGGATTTCCCAAATACGCCTCAAAAAATGCCATAACAGTGCCTTTGTCGGCGTTGTTGAGGAAAAGATAATTCTGGTTGAGCAGCTTGTTAACGGGGTAAATCACCGCGCAATATGCAAGAAAAAACGCGAACATATGGGGTAAAAGCTTGTAATTTGGGCGGAAAAACCCGCTACATACAGCCAAAACAGCGACAAGCACCATTAGCCCGTGGTCGATGAAAAACAACACAATTTGCCAACTAAAATAGAAATACTGGCCGTAATACGACATTGCGGGCGTGAGCATTGCGGCGGCGGCGGCGGGCAGCGCGATTCCGTACATATAGTTGAGTAAAATTTCATTCTTGCGAAACACTGCAAACGGCATAATTATCGCGTTTAGTGCGCAAAGATGAAACGGCAGGCGGTCGAGCAGGCTCATTTGTGGCTCGACGAATCGGTCGAGCAGAGCAAAAACGATGAAGCGGAACAAATATACGAGTGGCACTGCAAATGTAAAGAGCATAAGCAATTTGTATTTTTGTTGATTTTCCTGACGTTTTGTATACATCACGCTTAAAAAAACGCTTAGTAAAACCAAAAGCAGCAGCAAAACATGTGGCCACGCAAAGCCTTGAAATTTTAGCTCGGCGGGGATTTTTCTGGTAAAAAGAAGGTCAAAATTGTTCATATTTGTGTCCTTTGCGCGAATTCGACGATAGACTCGCCTTGTGGTAAGTTTTCCCGTTTTATCCAAAATTATAAGCATGGAGCAAAATATGATAGATTTTTCAGAAGCTTTTGACAGATTACTGTGCGTTTTCTTTCCTGCGCGATGCATTTTGTGCGGTGAGGTTGTCGCCTACGACGACATGTGGTGCGGAAAATGCGAGTGCAAAAGTGCCGCGGCCATCGCTTTGCCGAAAGGTAGTGCGCTAACTGCCGCAATCGCGCCCCTTGAATATTGCGGAAACGTCCGCAAAGCGACGCTTAGGCTTAAAATACGCCCAGACAAGCGCATTGCTAGCTTTTTCGCGCAACAAATATATTCGATTATGCAGCAAAAATGGCCGAGCTTTTTTAGCGAATTTGATGTGATTGTGCCTGTTCCTGTAAGCGAAAAGCGGCTTAAATTTCGCAAATTCAACCACGCGGAGCTTATTGCGGTTGAGCTAAGCAAGCTTATAGGAATCCCAGTGCTAAACGATGCGCTGCTTCAACGCGATGATGCGGCAATTCAGCACAAGCTTACGGCGAAGGAGCGCGCAGTAAACGCGCAGAAGGCCTTTGGCATACAGAATGCGGAAAGTATCGCGGGCCTGCGTGTGCTGATTGTCGACGACATTTACACGACGGGCGCCACGATGAACGCTTGCTCCGCCTTGATTATCAGCGCGGGTGCGGCCAGTGTTTCGGCGGCAACAGCCACGTACACAAATTCCCCTCGCTGCAATTAATTTGACAATAAATGCCCCGCCAGTTGACGGGGCATTTTGTTTACACTATTTTTTTGGCATAGCAATCGCAACATTTTTCTCGTGCTCTTCAAAGGTAGCGGCATAGTAGTATTTTTTTTCGCTGTCGGTCACGAAAAAAAAGTAGTCTGTGGCTTCGGGATTAATTGCTGCGTTTATCGCAGCAAGTCCCGGGTTGCAAATTGCACCTGCGGGCAGACCTTTGCACTTAAAAGTGTTGTAAAAGCCGTTAAAACGGTCAATATCTCCAGTTATGAAAGGCTTTATTGCGCCCTCAACATAGTTTATGGTGACATCACATTGCAGCTTCATTCCGTCGTTCAAGCGGTTGTGCAACACCGACGAAATTTTCACCATTTGCTCCTCGCCGAACGATTCCTTCTCGATTATTGATGCCATTGCCAGAATTTCATCAATAGTGTACCCGCTTGCATCAATTTGTGCGCGAATATTACTGCTGATTTTTTGCTCCGTATGCGCTAGGATTTTCCGAATAATCTCGTCGGGGGTTGATGTAGAGTAAATGTCGTAGGTATCGGGAAAAAGATAGCCTTCGAGCTTGAAGCAACGCTGTGCATTAGGCTTTTGCGCCGCGATTAGGGGAAACTCGCTGAAATCTCCGTTTTGTGTAGCTGCAATAAATTCATCTGATGTGCAGATTTTCTTTTCCTCAAGCAGCATACCAATTCGCGGCAGAGTGTAACCCTCAGGGATAACTAGCTCAATTGTGAGCGGTGCCGCAGGCTCACTTGAAGTTGCAGCACCAGACGACGCAGACGTGGACTCCGATTCCGACGATGATTCACTAGCTAAACTTTCCTGTGACGCTTCTTCTGACGCGGAAGATTCCACCTCGCTCAAAGATGAGTCACTCGGCGAAGATTCGCTTGTTGTGCCGCCGCAGCCTGTTAATGTGAGCAATAATGCTATCGTAACCAAGATTAATTTTCTCATTTAATCGACCCCTTTGTTTGGGATTCCAACTTAAATTATACTTAATTTTCGACATTTTGCAACATCAAAATATTACTTTTACTGTGACGCACGTTCACAGATATTTTATTTGCCGTTTTAGCCAAAATGTGGTATACTACCTTGTGTGCTTTGTACCACAAAATTGAATTGCTGTGCAATTTATAAGCTGCCGTAGTAGCAAAGCCGCGAAGCGGCATTTTTGAGGGAGATTCACTGCACAGAAACGAGGCAGAAATGGCTCAGAAAACGCGAATAATTGGGATTGACCCAGGGTATGCGATAGTTGGCTGGGGAGTTTTGGATTTTGATGGCTACCGCTTTGAACCCATAGAATATGGGGCAATCACAACCGACGCAGGGACTCCGTTTGAGCGAAGGCTTGAGATAATTTGGGATGAACTCGACGGAATTTTGGAGAAACATAAACCGTCGATGATGGCGATAGAGCAGCTTTTTTTCACAAACAACCAAAAAACAGGCATAGATGTGGCGCAAGCTCGCGGAGTAATAATATTATGCGCGAAAAAGCGCGGAATAAAAACCTTTGAATATACACCGTTGCAAGTAAAGCAGGCCGTTGTGGGTTATGGCAGGGCGGAGAAAAATCAAGTGATGCAGATGGTGAAAACCATGTTAAAGCTTGAAAAAGTGCCAAAACCAGATGACACCGCCGATGCAATTGCAATTGCAATTTGCCACGGACATTCCTATGGAATGGGAAATAATTTGCAAAATTTACTAAGAGCGAGGTAGCGAGATGCTTTTTAGCCTGCGTGGGGAACTTGTGCATTTTGACCAAAACAGCATAGCTATAGATTGTGGTGGAGTCGCATATCATTGCCAGACGACGTATTCTACTTTGTCGCAGATAGCGTCACTAGGCGCAAAAGTGCTTGTTTACACGCACATGAATGTGCGGCAGGACGCTATAGATTTGTTTGCGTTCGCGGATTTAAGCGAGCTTGCATGTTTTCGCATGTTGATTGGGGTCTCGGGCGTTGGTCCAAAAGCCGCGCTTGCGATTTTATCGTGCATGACGCCTGAACGTTTCGCTTTGTGCGTGGCTTCTAGCGACTACAAGTCCATTCAAGCGGCGCAGGGCGTTGGGTTAAAGCTTGCCCAACGCATAGTTCTTGAGCTGCGCGACAAGGTT
>JAVBKH010000219.1:0-4117 GCA_031554155.1 Oscillospiraceae bacterium | reverse complement strand
TTGAAAAACTGCAATTTTTGGCTTACTAACAATACATTTCATTGATTGATTTTCTAAATTGCTTTAAACAAAAGCATACTCAAAAATCGTATTCCAAAATAATTTATTAGAACAGTATTAGAACTACAACCTATTTTGACAGCTTATTATTTGTTTCCAGTGCCTTGCTAATCTTGTCAGCCAGATTTACTGCATCATTCGTATGTATAATTGATAGTCCCGCTGATTTCATTGATTCGTCGACAAAATTATCTCTTTGCTTTCGGTCATTTCTTTCGTGCGTGCTGTCGTCTAGCTCAATGGCTAGAAGTGGAGCAAGCGACATACTATCACATAATACAAAATCAATATGCTTTGCCTTAATTCTGTTAAAGCTGCTCTGAAATTCAGAGCTTTTTTCATTTGCACATGGTTCTATTATATCTGCCAGACGCACTTTAGAAAACAACACTAATCTTTTTGCATCAGCAATAGGTTTTAGTGATTTGTAAAATTTCAATTCTCTGTCAGTCGTGATACTTTTTACTTTTCTGTATCTAACATTAGCTGATTTTGCAGATGGCTTTTTCGATTTTATCAAGCTGTTTAAAATTCTCCCAATGATGCCAAGTGCTACCGCTATTGCAAAGTACGGCAATAAAAACTTAATAATATCCATGTTGTCCTCCTCAACCGCTATAGCTTTGGCTATGTCGGTCTTTTTTTATTCCCTAAAATGTCGGTTATGTCGATTATATTATGCGGTCTGGTTTTCCTCCTTTGCTGTATCGTCTTTCTGTCCTAGCTTGTAACCCTCAACAATTCCGATTATTTTCGTCTGTGATATATCGTCAAGTCCTCGGAACGCAGTCAATAATTCTTGCTCTGCACTTGTTAGGTCTGTATTTGGTTCTTTTCCTGTTATTAAAAATTCAATTGAAACATTAAATGCTGTTGCAATTGCCTGTATCATATCAGCATTTGGGCTTGAATCTCTCTTTACCCAATTTGTAATAGTGCTTTGGCTAATGCCTGTTTTTCTTGATAAATCAGCTATTTTTATATTTTTTTCGTTAATCATAGTTATTATGCGTTCGTTAACTTTCATGTCTATCCTCCAAAAATAAATATTCAATTGAACGAAAAAACTATTGACAAATCGCTCAATTGAGTGTATAATAGGAATAGAAAGACAGGGCAGCGCAATCCCTACTTTCTTACAACTTCATAACGGAGCGGTCGCCCAACACGCCGCCGCTCCACCCTCCAAAAAGGAGTGGTTATGAAGATATTGTACATCAAATCGACAAAAAAAGCAATTAATGGAGGGTATTAAAAATGGCAAATATCAAAGACCACATTGACAACCTTGAACAACTTTTCGACTTCTTCAACAACCGTCTTTTTGAAAGTACACTTTCAAAACCAGTGATAACAATTATGCAAGACACCACAAGCGGTGCGTACGGTTGGTGCACTTCATACCCTGCATGGAAAGACAATGACGGCCAAGGCTACTATGAAATAAACATCTGCGCCGACTATTTAAGCAGGCCTGTCGAGCAAACGGCGCAAACCTTGTTACACGAAATGATTCACCTTTACAACCTCGGTCAAGGTATTAAAGACACTAGCCGCTCTGGTTGCTACCACAATTCACGCTTTAAAGAATCGGCAGAAGCTCACGGCCTTATTGTTGAGAAAGGCGCGAAATACGGTTTTCATAAAACCTCGTTTAAGCCAGAAACCTTGGAAATGTTCAAAGAGAACAGCACAGTTGCATTTGACTTATGTCGGGTTGCTCCCTCTAAGTCTGAAAGCAAGAAAAAAACGTCAACCCGCAAATATGTTTGTCCAGATTGCGGCTTATCAATACGAGCTACTAAAGAAGTTTTCATAATCTGTGGCGAGTGTGAAAAGCCGATGCAGCTTGAAGAACAATAAATGGAGGGTATGAACATGAAACAAAAGGAAAGAAGAAAAATTGCAATAGACATTATTATTCATGCAATTGATAATGCTTGTATTCAAAAGTTAAATTCTATAGATAATCAAGATTCCGAGCAACTCCAGATTTATTTTGAATTATGTAGATTGAGCCGTAAATCTTGCCTTTGTATAAAGGCGTTTACTGGTTACGAGAGCCTATAAATATGCCGATGGGCGGCGTAAAACCCGCCTACAAGCCTAACAATTGTCTTGCACAGGGAACATCCCATGCCCACAGTGGGCATTTTAGAGCGCGAATGCGCAATGTTTCCTAATTGCCCTCGTAGCTTACACTAACTAAATTGCAAATCTTACGTGGCCATCTCTAACAAAGTCTACGTATAACACCACTTTATTAGCAGTTCCCCGCCGTAGCGGCGGTAATTCTAAATATAAACACAAGCCGACGGAGCGGCAATACTCCGAGAAAGGTAAAAGGTGAATACAATGGCACAAGATAACACTTTAGCAGTTGGAAAAAAGATGCTCGACTGGACAGACAAGGAGACAAATGAAAGGCATGTCGGCGCAAATCTCTATGTCACAGGCCGCGCAGACTACACGCAAGGCTTATTCGCAGGAAAATATTACATAGACAAGGAACGCAATACCGATTTGTACAACAAAATCGTCTCTCAAAACCTTGAGAAGCCTGTTGTATGTGAGCTTGTAATCGGAGCAAACATAGGGTCAAACAAAGCATCGCTTCGTGACGTTATATTCTCTTAACGAAAGGTAGGCCGCAAACATGAACCGCATTACATACACGGCTATAACTGTTTTTGGAATACTTGCGGTTATGTTCATGCCAACACCTATGCGCCAAGGTGCTATGTCCGTTATGTCACTCTCGGCGTATGCAACGACCGCCGAACCGACGGACGGAGACACGACCGCCGAACCGACGGACGGAAGCACGACCGCCGAACCGACGGACGGAAACACGACCGCCGAACCGACGGACGAAACAACTACCACAGAATCGACGGTGTATACACAAACTGATATGTATTATCAATCTACTGAAAATTACGGAACTTATAGCGAAAGCGATGAAACCAAGATTGATAGTATCGAATATCATTTGCGTTTGATTTATGGTTGTATAATATTATCCCTCTCAAGCGTTTTTATCTGGTTTACAATTATTAAACCTATTAAAAAATTCACTGATTTCTAGCGCGAAAGCGTAGAATAAAAAATTAAAAAAGGAGTATAGAGCATGAACAAAATCAAATCGTTTTTCTCTGGTCTCGGTGCAACTGGCAAAAAGACAGTCACAATGGCAATGGGGGTTGTTGCGATGATGTCGCTGACAATGTTCTCTTTCGCCGCAGACCCTGCTGACGCTGCCATCACCGCAACAATGCTAGAACCTGTCTTGCAAGGTGTCAAGGATAACATAGCCGTTATCCTGCCTGTTGGTATCGGCCTTTTCGCAATCGTTCTCGGAATCAACTTCATTCCGAAAATCTTCAAGAAGTTCCTCAAAGGCTAAACCCGCCGCAAGTGGGAGTACTCCACAAGGGTGCTCCCACTTTTTTATTCTGTTTCTTCCTTTGAGCGAAAGCCAAACAAAACTATGATTAAGTATTCACTATGTGGCGTTCGCGAACCAGAGGGGAAGATGTAGCAAGTTTCTGTTAGCTTTGCTAATTCTTGGGGATTCTTCCCCAAGTCTTTCTATCATCAAACACGCTTTGCGTGGCTCTAAAAACTATTTTTTATATCAATTGAAAGGTCGTAGCCAAGTATATGAAAAAGCTGCCAGTTATTGTTATGTTATCTCTGCTCATGTGTTTGTCTATGTCCTTTCCTGCAAGTGCTGATGTAATGTATTTAGCTCCGAATAGTACGCAGATTCAGCAAGCTGTTAATTATATGAAAACTCATTATCTTATTGCTGATTATCCTTACATAGCGTATTTTGTTTCTGATAAAGCTGGCACAAGTCCTGGAATTAAAGTTGTCATGTTCTCTAATGCTAACCCCACTTTGCGTGACCGCTTTTTTTGTGCACATCTCCATTTTCCAAGGGGCAATGTGGCTCAATACAATATGACAAATGGTTATTTTTATGATTTTTTAACCGATTATCAGCCGCCTAATAATTCATATAATTGGCCTATTGTTCTGCGCAGCTATACTG
>JAVBKH010000172.1:0-7663 GCA_031554155.1 Oscillospiraceae bacterium | reverse complement strand
TAATCTAGGCTCTATCAATCTTTCCATGATGGTAAAAACATCTGCGAAAGGCAAAATCGAGCTTGATTACGACAAGCTTGCCGCAACTGTGGCCAAGGCCGTCCACTTCCTTGATAATGTAATCGACGTCAACCGCTACCCCCTTGAAATTATCGACAAAACCACGAAGTTGACGCGCAAAATAGGCCTTGGAGTAATGGGCTTCGCCGATATGCTGCTGCGGCTTGGTGTGCCATATAACTCCGATGAAGCAATAAACTTGGGCAGCAAAATCATGGAATTTATCAACTTCGAGGGCCACAAGGCCTCTGTACAGCTTGCAAAAAAACGCGGCGCTTTCCCGATGTTCAATGAGAGCATTTTTGCTGACGGTGAGCCTATTCGCAACGCCACTGTGACGACGATTGCGCCCACTGGCACGCTTTCAATCATTGCGAATTGCTCGTCTGGCATAGAGCCTATCTTTGCGTTTGCGTACTTCCGAAACATCATGGACAACACAGAAATGATTGAGACTAGCCCCATTTTGCAAGAAACGCTTGAAGCAAACGGACTTTACACAGATGCGCTGATGAAGCAGGTTATCTCTGAGGGAACACTTGCCCACATCGACGAAATCCCCGAAAATATTCGCCGTGTTTACGTCAGTTCACATGATATTGCGCCCGAATATCACATTCGTATGCAGGCAGCCTTTCAGCAGCATACGGACAACGCAGTGTCCAAAACTGTTAATTTTTCGAATTCAGCCACGCCAAAAGATGTCGAAAATATTTACAAACTAGCCTACACGCTTGGCTGTAAAGGCACCACGATTTACCGCGACGGTAGCCGCGAGGGGCAGACTTTGAACATCGGTAGCGTGAACAAAAAAACTGATGAACAGGCGATAGCTGCTCCTATCACAAACATTCGCCCACGGGAGAGAAGCGAGAGTATGCTCGGCCTAACAAAGCGGCTTGGTATCGGCTGCGGCAACCTGTATGTTACGGTAAACTACGACGAACACGGCATCTGCGAGGTTTTCACGTCCACAGGCAAAGCGGGCGGCTGCCCAAGTCAATCCGAAGCAACCGCGCGTCTAGCCTCAATTGCGCTGCGCTCTGGCGTCAGCATTGAGCATGTCGTCAAACAAATGCGCGGGATTCGCTGCCCGTCCACAATTCGCCAACGTGGGCTAAAATGCACCTCCTGCCCTGACGCTATTGCGCGCGTAATTAAGGAGGTTGACGACAGCCTCAAAAACGGCACACTGTCAGCCGTAACCACTGTAGTTGCCTCCGCAAATCGCGACGACGTAGCCCATAGTGGCGTTAGTTGTCCAGAATGCGACGAAGCTCTTGAGCATGAGGGCGGCTGCGTCTCCTGCCGAAATTGCGGATACTCGAAGTGCAATTGATTTAGCCGATACTTCAAAAAAACGGACGCCTGCGCGTCCGTTTTTTGCTTATCCTAAGATTCTATGGAAGACTTTTTTGCCCTTTTTAACGATAGTTTTGCCGCTTTTGATTTGTTCATCAGAAATAGCATACGCGATATCGGAGATAGCTTCAAAGCCGCTGCCAACATCAATTGTTATGCCGTTTTGCTGCACCAAACGCCTTGCTTCGCCCTTGGAGGGTGCAAGCTTTATCTTGACGAGCAAGTCGAGAATTCCGATTTCGCCGCTGTCAAAGTCAGCGGTCGAAAGCGTGGTTGATGGCATGTTTTCGTCGCTGTTTCCATCGGCAAACAAAGCCTTTGCAGCAGCTAGAGCGTCGGCTGCTGCATCAGCTCCATGCACGCACTTTGTAAGCTCGAACGCAAGGATTTCCTTGGCCTTGTTAAGCTCACTGCCCTGCCACGTTTCCATTTGCTCGATTTCTTCAATGGGCAAGAACGTGAGCAGCTTCAAGCAGTTGATGACTTCGGCGTCGTCAACATTGCGCCAGTACTGGAAAAACTCGTATGGTGGTGTTTTTTCGGCGTTCAGCCACACTGCGCCCTTTTGAGTTTTACCCATTTTCTTGCCGTCTTTGGTGGCCAATAGCGTAAATGTCATACCGTAGGCGTTGCCCTGCTCAACACGCCGAACAAGCTCAACGCCTCCTATAATATTGCTCCACTGGTCGTTGCCGCCAAGTTGCATCTCGCAGTTATGGTGGCGGTAGAGGTGCAAAAAGTCGTAGCTTTGCATGACCATGTAGTTAAACTCAATGAACGAAAGTCCCTTTTCCATGCGGGATTTGAAGCATTCAGCCGAGAGCATTTTGTTCACGGAAAAATGCACGCCCACGTCGCGCAAAAGCTCGATGTAGTTAAGCTTCATCAGCCAGTCGCCATTGCGCGCGACGATTGCTTTTCCTGGGGTTATGTCAATAAACCGCTTCATCTGCTCAAGAAACTTGTCGGCGTTTGCATTAATTTCATCAATGGTCATCATTTGCCGCATGTCAGAGCGGCCGCTTGGGTCACCGACCATTGTTGTGCCTGTGCCTAGTAACAAAATCGGAATGTGCCCTGCATCTTGCATTCGTTTCATTACCATAAGCTGCAAAAAATGTCCAACGTGCAGCGAATCGGCGGTAGCGTCAAAGCCGACGTAAAACGTGATTTTCCCCTTGTTTATGCGCTCTTCAATTTCATCTGGGTGCGTCATTTGCGCGATTAATCCACGCCTTTTAAAATTCTCGAATAAAGTCATTATTATTCCACCTTTCTTCCAAATAAAAACGTCCTCTGCCGAAAAATCGACAGAGGACGATGTTTTGCACCGTGGTACCACCTCTATTACCGCTACGTCACCGCAAACGGCCTTGCAGAGTGCGCAAAAAATTGCATACTCACGCGCTGTAATGGGCGCACCCAACCAGTCCTACTTTTTGTTCAGACGGCAACTCCGAGATGTATTCACTTCAAGCTCGCCCGCCTTTTCGCACCAACCAAAGGCTCTCTTGCGGCAAAATCTTAAACCTACTTGTTCTCATCTTAGCTATTGAGAGAATTATAGCATTAAAAATCAGTTTGTCAAGCATTATTTTTTACTTCATACTCTGTGAATGTTCCCAAAGCTCTTTCGCGCTGTTAAGCGATAAGTCGCTGATGAGGTCGCCGCTTGTGATTCGCGCTAGCTCCTCAATCACTTGATTTGGCTCAAGAGTTTTTACGCGTGTGTAGGTCTTATTGTCATCAACTTGCTTGTAAATATACATATGATTGTCGGCAAAAGCAGCCACTTGCGCAAGATGTGTGACGCAAATAACCTGCCTTGATTCCGCAACCTGCTTGAGCTTGCGTCCGATTTTTTGCGCTGCACGTCCACTCACGCCTGTGTCAACTTCGTCAAAAATAAGCGTGTCAATGTCGTCGCGGTCGGCAAGAACATTTTTCACAGCAAGCATAATTCGCGCGATTTCGCCGCCAGAAGCTATCTTTGAGAGCGGCTTTGGAGTTTCTCCCGCATTGGTCACAATCAAAAATTCTATAACGTCTACGCCGCTTGCAGAAGGCTCGGTTTCTTTGTGCGAAACACTTAGCTTAACCGCAGGCATGTCAAGGAATTGTAGCTCGTTTTCGACAAGCGAGCAAAATTGCTTAGATGCTGCAAGTCGCTTTGTTGAGAGCTTTTTCGCCAGTGCGAGTGTTTGTTTTTTTGCGGATTCAAGCTCGGTTTTAAGCTTGTTAGCGCGTTCTTCGCTAGTCGAAATTGACTCAAGCTCCTCGGCTGCCTTTTCGCCAAACGCAACAATTTCCGCAATTGTTGAGCCATATTTTTTCTTCAATTTATATATTGTATCGAGCCTTGATTCAATTTGGTCAAGCTCGTGGGGGTCAAATTCAAAATCGTCAAGATATGAGCGAATTTCGCTAGAAAAATCAGCAAGCTCATAGCTAATCTCGCTTAGACGTGCAGCCATTGGCTCAAGTGGCTCAATGTAATTGGCAGCAGTCGTAATGCCGTCGGTAAGGTCATCAAACAGCGATTCTATGCCAGTTTCTTCGTCGCCGCCGTTTAAAGCCGTATACGCAGAAGACAGCCCTTCCAAAACCTTTTCTGCGTTTCGAATCAGCTTCTTTCGTGCTGTGAGCTGGTCTTCCTCGTCGTGGTCGGAGAATCGCGCGCCCTCAATTTCCTTGACTTGATACTTGAGCATATCAATTCGCTGCGCTTTTTGTGCATCGTCGAGGCTTATTGCGTCAAGCTTTGACTGTACGTCGCGCATTTTCGCGTATGCAGCTTGATACTGTTCCAATTCGCCGCCAACCTCGCCGAACAAGTCGAGCAAATCCATGTGGTTTTCGCTCAACAAAAGCTGCGTGGAGTCGCGTTGGCCGTGAATGTGAATGAGCAACGAAGAAACTTCTTTCATCATTGCGGCAGTGGCGGGCATACCGCCGATTTTGCAGGTGCTTTTGCCTGCTGCGGTGATTTCACGAGTGATTAGCACAGTGCCGTCTTCAACTTCAAAGCCAAACTCTTCAAGCTTTTTGGCAGCACGCGGCGAAATATCCTCAAAAAGCGCAGAAACAAAGGCTTTTTCTTCGCCTGTGCGAATAATCTCGCGGGAGGTGCGCTCACCAAGCACCGCGTCAATTGCTGAAATCAAAATGGTCTTGCCTGCGCCTGTTTCGCCCGTAAAAACGTTGAAGCCACACGCAAAGTCTATCGTCGCCTTTTGAATCACCGCAATATTTTGAATATACAATTGTTGCAGCATAATTATTCACTATCCTTGATACATAAGAATCACAATTATTTTTTTAATTTTTGTAGCTGCTCAACAAAATCGGCAGCGCCTTGCTTGTCCCGCATTACACAAAAAATGGTGTCGTCGCCTGCAAGGGTGCCAACAACGCCCTTCCAATCAATAGAATCCAGCGCCGCACATGCAGCACTTGCCATGCCGACATAGCATTTTATTACAACAATGTTTTCAGCATATTCAATTGAATTCACCGATTCGGAGAAGACAGCGTGAAATTTAAACGACATGTCCACGCTTTCTTTTGATGAATTAACTGAATATTTATACCCCATCTCGCCAGATTGGACTTTAATCAAGCGAAGCTCCTTGATATCACGCGATACTGTGGCCTGCGTGACCTTAAACCCGTTGTCGTTGAGCCTGTTCAGAAGCTCCTCCTGTGTGTCCACCTCAAAATCGCTGATTAATTCAAGGATTTTCGCATGTCGTTTCGATTTCATTCTATTATCCCCTCCAGCTCAATTTTTCATTGAGATTGCTAAAAAATTCGCGCAACCCTAAGTCAATAAACTTCGCTGCTGTCGCTGATTTGGTCACAGTCACGCTACCGCCAAGCTTCAGTTTTTCCACACGCACACCGTCGAGCGAAACATACATGCCGCCTGCCCCGCCCAAAAGCTTTTCTCGCACTGTGTACTCACGCTCTGGCGGCAACACTAGCGAGCAATTAAACGCAGAATGCGGACAAATGGCAGTCATCAAAATCAACGAAAGTTCTGGTGAGACAATCGCCCCTCCCGCAGACATTGAATAAGCTGTTGAGCCTGTGGGAGTGGAAAAAATCACGCCGTCGGCCCTGTGGTAAGCTACAAGCCTTTCTCCCTCACGAACTTCGATTGCAACGATTCTGTCAGCATCACCATGCCGTATAACCACGTCATTTAAAGCTATATATCGGGATATCTTTCCATCGTTATCGACAACTGCCTCAAGCATCATTCGGTCAAATAGGGTATAATTGCCGAGAATAAGCCTGTCAAGCTCGTCAAGTTCATGGGATTCAATTTGCGTCAAAAAACCGACATGCCCTGCATTTAGCCCGAGAATTGGCTTGCGTGCTTGCGCCGCCGACTTTGCCGCTCGCATTATTGTGCCGTCGCCGCCAATCGGCATCACCACGTCGCATTGTGAAAGCAAATTTGCTTCTTCACCAAAGCGTACAGCTTCGCGCTCACCTATGTAGGCCTTATCGCTTGTGTCAAGTAAAATTTCAATGGATTGTCCACGTTTTTGAGCAATTTCTCGCAACTTTTCAACTACTTCAATCACGCGCGCCACAGCGTCGGGCTTGTCAAAGTTCGGTTTAAGCAGAATTTTCATGTTGCCTCCAACTCCGAATGTGATTTTTGCACGACCTGCTCAATTGCCTCTGTGGACAATTTCGCTATATCATCGGATTTTTTAAGATATAGCAAGTACTCTATATTTCCCTCTGGCCCCTTGACAGGTGAGAAATCCAGTCCCAACGCAGAAAAACCATGCTCAGACGCAAACTCACATATGTTTTGCACGACTGACCGATGAACTGCAATATCACGTACAACGCCTTTTTTGCCCACGTTACCGCGCCCAGCTTCAAACTGTGGCTTAATTAAACAAACAATTTCGCCATCTTTCTTTAGAAGCTCATACGCCACAGGAAGCACAAGCTTTAGCGAGATAAAGGAAACATCAATGCTTGCAAAATCTATGTCGTCGTCGAGATTTTCCCGCGTCACATACCGTATATTGGTGCGCTCCATGACGACCACGCGCTCATCTGTGCGCAAGCTCCAAGCGAGTTGACCATACCCCACGTCGACCGCATAAACTTTGCTTGCACTATTTTGTAACATGCAGTCCGTGAATCCGCCTGTTGAAGCACCAATATCCATGCAAACGCGCTCATGTAGCGAAATCGGAAATGCCTGCATAGCTTTCTCAAGCTTCAACCCTCCGCGGCTTACATATTTTAAGTTGCCACCGCGAAGCTCAATCAAAGCATTTTCGTCAAAAGTCGTACCAGGCTTGTCCTCTTTTTGGTTATCGACATATACAAGCCCCGCCATAATCACGGCTTTTGCCTTGTCGCGACCTGTAACCAAGCCCTTTTCAACGAGCAAACCGTCAAGTCTTTTTTTCAAAAGCAATGCCCTTTCTACACGATTTTTTAAACCATTGGCATAAACACAGCCACCAAAATTCCCAGAAGACAGCCGCCCAACACCTCAAGCGGCGTGTGGCCGAGAAACTCTTTCAGCTCCTTGTTGAGCAACGGCAACGTCTCCACCTTTTCAATGGCGTCCACGCTGTCGGCCGCAGACGTTTCGTCGAAAGCTACATCTTGGCCTTCAATTTGCTGTATATTTTCTTGTTTTGTAAAAAAAGGAAAATTAGTAAACTCAAACACAATGCGGTTGAGCACCTTGGCTTGTTCGCCTGCGGCACGTCGAACGCCCATTGCGTCGTACATAACAACTGCCGCAAACGCCAATGACAAGCCGAAAACAGGCGAATCAAAGCCAAGTTTGTTTGCCATTGCAATCGTAATAGATGATGTTAGCGCTGAATGTGAGCTTGGCATACCACCTGCGCCAACTAAGCGTTCAAGCACAACTTTTTTTGTGAAAATGAGCGTGAACAAAGTCTTAAGAATCTGCGCAGAGAACCACGACACGACCCCCACGTTTACGATATAATTGCTTGTCAAAGTTTGTAAAGTATTCATTTAGCACAATCCAATCAACTCATTCTGCTAGCGAGTGCCCTCGCAAGCGCGCATAAAAATTCCGTGTTTAGTCCAGTGGCTTCAAGCTCAAAAATGGCTTCATTCGTCAGTTGTTCAACAATTTTCGCAGCTTTCTCAACGCCGTAGAGAGATGCGTAGGTCACCTTGTTATTTTCCAAATCGCTTCCGATTGGCTTTCCAAGCTGATTTT
>JAVBKH010000057.1:0-7850 GCA_031554155.1 Oscillospiraceae bacterium | reverse complement strand
TCGGGGCTTTCAACGTCTGGTGTCGGGTCGGCCTCCGGTTACCCACGCGCCGGCGCCTTTTTTAAGGCGGCTTCAAACGCCATGTTCGGGCGTATCATCTTTGTAATTATAATGTTTGTTGTGCCATTTAAATTGCCCGCAATCGACTGTATTTCGTTTGCAGCAAGGCATTGATGAATTGGGCGAATGAGCGGAATACCACCGCCAACACTTGCTTCAAACATGAAGTTTACGTTGTTTTTCTTGGCAATTGCGAGCAGCTCTGCGCCCTTGGCCGCAACCATTTCTTTATTTGAGGTCACAGCATTTTTGCCAGCTTCAAGGCTTGCCTTGACAAAATCATAAGCAGGGTGAACGCCGCCCATGACTTCGACAACTACCTTGACGGCAGGGTCGTTAAGGATTATTTGGAAATCCTTAACAAATTTTTCTTTATATTGAGAAGTGGGGAAGTCTCGTAAATCTAGTATATACTTTGTTTCTAATTCTTGCCCCAATTTTTTGGCGATTATTGCGCTGTTTTTTATGAGTAACTCGGCAACGCCAGAGCCGACGACGCCGTGACCTAATATTGCAATCTCTATCATAGCTTGAGTCCTCTCAAAGTTAATTTGATATTTTTCTCACAGTGACAATTCCATGAATTGTCGAAATATGCGTTAGAAGGTGGTCAATATCTTGTTTTAGTCCATTTGTTCGCATTGAAATTGAAACTGGAGCAACGCTGTCCACAGGGATATTTTGGTTGATTGTCAGAATATTTGCGCCCATATCGCTGATACCTGCAAGCAGGGAGGAGAGTACACCAGGTTCGTCTAGCAATTCGGCGTATATTGTCGCAATTTTATCCGAAGCTGTGTTTTCATACTCAAACACACTGTCTTTGTATTTGTAAAATGCCGAACGGGAAATATCCGCAAGTTTTGTTGCTTCAGACAAATTTTTTGCTTTGCCCTGTGCAAGCAACCGCTTTGCATATACAACCTTTAAAAAAACTTCGGGCAGTGCATTCGCGTCAACCAATAGCAGTTTGTCCGATTTGGACATCAAGTCCGCCTCCCAAAAACGAATGTCTTTGTATTAAGAACACTATAGCATAATTTATTTATTTTGACAACATTCGAGATTTTTTTCAGAGTATTGCACAAAAAGAAAGCATATTTAGAAAAAAACATATATCAATCAGAATATCGGCATAAATATTAATATAGATTTTGGCTTTGAGTCAATGAGGGGAGATACAAATGACGAAGAAATATAGACCTTACAAGATTGAGCTTACAGCTATTTACATGGTGTCTTTGGCATTGGTTTTATCGTTGTGCGGACTTACTAAGGCTGCCGTTGAAGCTGGCAGCACTATAAATGTGGAAAGCTTGTACCCTAATTTACAACATGATTGCCCGCCAGATATTGCGACAACAAGTGAAAAAACAGCATACTTCACTTTTGATGACGGGCCAAGCCACAACACCGAGAAAATATTGGATATTCTCGCAGAGGAAAACATCAAGGCCACATTTTTTGTTTGTGCACAAGGCTCCGATAATGTTGACGCGCCTGCAATTATGCGTCGAATTATCGCGGAGGGGCATGAAATTGGACTTCACAGCTACAGCCACGATTACAACAAAATTTACAGAAGCCTTGATGGGTATCTCAAGGATTTAAATGCAATAAACGATTATGTTTACAACGCGACAAGTTATAAGTCGGGGATTGTGCGCTTTCCAGGTGGGAGCGGCACAAAAAACGCAAGTCCGGCCTTAATTAAACAAATATCCGATGAGGTTTTGCGACGTGGTTATCGCTTTTACGATTGGGACGTGGACAGTGGCGACGCAATCTCAAAGGGAAATTCACCCGAGAGTATGGCGCAAAAAATCGCCAAAGGAACAAAGGGTAGACATAGAATTATTGTTTTGATGCATGACACACCTACCATGAAAAGCTCGCCGAAAGCGCTTAGATTAGCCATTCCTAAGCTACGTGAGCAGGGGTATGTTTTCGACAAGCTCACCTCATGTGTTGACCCAGCAAAGCACTTTAGTTAGTCTGGCGTTTGCCAGCCTTCGGCGCTTGCAGTTATTACTTCCTCCCATGTTTTCGCTCTATTTGTAAAGTATGACTGAACGTTCTCCGCAAAAATATTTTTCCCCCAACCTGCGGGAAATTCCCGATGCACTTGCTGTATTGCCATGCCTGCATCAATATAGCTTAGCATTTGGCTGTGCATACCAACTCCTGTTTTCTTTGCAGTTTTTCGAAAAGGGGACACACCTTCAAATTTGCTTGCAAAAAGCTCAGTGCCTTGGTCAGACGTGTAAAGCCAAGTTAAAAACTTTTCAATTTCTGTTGCCGATTTATCCGATGTTGACGCATTTATTGCCCAATATATCGGCGTACCGACATAAATAAAAGGTTGTTCATAATCAGGTAGCGGAATTGGCAGCAGAAATGTATTGCCATGCATTTTTGGATTTATTTCGTTAATGCGACGGTATGCGCTTGTGTCGTTTAAAATCACAGCAACATGACCATTTGCAAATCGCTCAAGTTGTTGTATTTCGGAGACTTCGGCAAGCTTAGACCAATTGCTGCCAACGTTCGAAAATTTTGCAAGAAGTTTCAGAAGCGATTCCGCCTGCTTAGAAGCAGGGAAGAGCACATTTTTAGCAAAGGCTGCCTCTGTCGTAGCTGAAAATGAATCTGTCAAAGCGATTTCAGCAAACTTGCTGCTTAAAAAAGCCTTATCTTGTGCGGGAAACGAAGAAATCGCTTCAAGTGATGCAAACACTTCGGAGTCTGTTGTGCCAATTTTTGATTGCAAAGTGGTGAAGGCTTTGGTCAAATCTTCAAAGCTTGCAATTTCAGCCAGAGGGATTTCAGCTTCTGAAAAAATCTCTCGATTGCAAATAAGGCCAATGGCTTCCAGTGAATAGGGGACACCATAAAGCTTGTTGTCGTAGGTAACTGCGTCTAGGCTGCCGAGTTGAGCGGTTTTTAGCCAAGGCAAATCAATTTCACGAATGTATTTTTCAAGCTCAAGACGCTCTCTTGCGCCAGAAATCTGAAACAGTCCAAGGTCTTCGCCAGACAAAAGCTTGGCGCGAAGGGTGGAATGATAATCCGATTCTGATGCTACTGTTTGAATAGAAAACTCCATTTTTTTATTTGAGCTTTCTTTGTAAAGTTCAAAAGCTTGCTGCAATAAAAACGCGATTTCCTTGCGGTTTTGCAGAACATGTATAGTTTTTTTTTCAGAACCAAGTGGAATGTTTTCAGCAGACTGCATGGCGGGAGTTGCTTGCTGCGTTGGCTGAACATTGGATAAGCCTACCGAAATTGCAGTATAAAGAATAGCAAAAACAACTGAAATGCCGCGTAAAAAAAAGCTAAGCAATATAAACACCCTTTCGTTGATAAATTATATAATATCAACAATTATTGGATTTTTTTTACATTGCTAATCAAAAAAGTGTGCCGACAAATGTCGACACACAAAAAATGCTATATTATATTTATTGATTATTTTTCAAATTGGTCAAAGCGGTCAAGAACATCGCGAGACGGAGTATACATCATAACTTGGCCGTTTATAAAAGCACCGCGCTTTATTTCAAGCTCATCTGTTGAAATATTGCCAATAATAGACGATGTGCTGCCGATTGAAATTGCATGACGAATATCAAGGTTGCCTTTAATTTTTCCGTCAATTTCGGCTTGTTGTGCGCGAATATCACCAAGAACCCACGCGTCACTGCTTACGCTGCAAACGTCTTCGCATTGCAAGCTTCCATCAACTTGAGCGTCCATAATGTACGCATTTGCCGCCGATGTATTACCACGAACTTTTCCAGCAACAACAATATTGGATTTGCAGTCGATGTCACCCAAAACTTGACCTAATAAACGGATAGAATCGTCGGTTTGAAGTGCGCCACGTATGACTGTATTCTTCGATATTATGGTTTTATCATCGCTATAAAGGTCGGTACGGTCAAAATCATACATTCTGCTGCTGCTACTGTAAGAGCTGACAGAGGGTGGGCCAGAAACAAAGCTTTCAGAAGCAGAAGAAACTTCTGGCTCTGGCGCATAATTTACAAATGGCGGAGGTGCACTTGAAGACGCACTTGGTGCGTAAAAATCCTTGCCTATTGATTCACCAAAATCATCCGATAAATCACCAAGACCAGACATATCGTCAAAGGCAGCGTCATCAATTACGCTTGACTTTTTAAATGCATCAAAAACAGCACTGTCGTCCATTGGCGGCGGTGCAATTTCATCCTCCGGTAAGTTATATGTCGGCTTTGATGAACTCGTAGATAAACCCGATGCAGAGCTTTGTGTAGAATTTCCCGCTCTTTTTTCATTATCCGGGTCTGCGTCGTCGGAACCATTGAAAATGTCCTTTTTCACACTATTTAGTGCTTCAAGAAAATCATCTTTCAAGCCCATTTCGCACAACCTCCCCATTTATTTTATAAAGTAAGATTAATAACGACCCATCAAAGGATTGCCATTATAGTTTTTCTGTGGAATTTCGGAATCGCCTGTTTGCGGATTGTTAACCGTGCCGCCCGATTCAGACGTACCGCTATTAATTGCGACATCGGCGAAGCCTGTACCGATTTTAGTTGCATCAGAAATTACTGTTCCGCCTTGGGCATCTTTTATACTTGAATCATCAATTGAAAGGACGGTTCCATTGCTCTTGTCGCCAAGAACCGTATCGCCTGCTACATTACTTGGCTCGAATACATCGCTTTCATCAACAATTGGTTCACCGTCAGCTCCAAGTTGACTACCTGAAGCTGTTTGCTCATCAACGGAAACTGCTTTATCTGCGTCATTACTTTGTTTTTGGGCTATTGCTGGTTCACTGCTTAAATCAACATTAGAGTCTGGCTCAATAACATAGCCGTTGTCGGGTGCTGACGGGGCAGGCTTAGCAGCCTGTGAAACGGTAGTTTTCAAATCATCAAGCTTTGCAGACATTTTTTCCGCAAGACCAATCATGCGAAAACTAAGTATAGACATCAAAATAAGAGGAAGAAATAAAACAAGAATAATGAAAGCATATATTAAATTTTTGATTCGTCGAACTCTTTGTTTATTTACCATAGTTCTCCTACGTCCTTAAAAAAATACACCTATTTAATATTGTATGTTATTAGGTGCTCAATGTCAATAGATTTGTACAAAAAACACCACAAATATAGCGTTATTCGAGTATTTTTCTAAATTATTCGTGCTTTAGGTAGAAACTCTTTTTATAAAATCGACTATTTATTTATTATAACTCGTGATAATGGCGAGGAATTTGCAGCGTTTTCAATTTGCTTGTCCGATACATGGGTGTAAATCTCGGTTGTGGCAAGATTTGCGTGGCCAAGAACTTCTTTTAGCACGCGAATATCCACTCCGCCATGCTGATACATTAATGTTGCCGCCGTATGCCTAAGCTTATGCGGGGAATATCCTTTATTTGAAAGGCCAGCCGACGCAAGACAATCCTCCACAATTTGCTGCACACGCCTAGGTGTAAGCCTTGTGCCGCGTGTTGAGAGAAACAAAGTGTTCTTTTCGGTAGCTTTAGTTGGGTTTTCCCGAACCTTTAAATATCGTTCAAGCGCGTGCTTGCAGGAATCATTCAAGTAGATAATGCGTTCCTTATTGCCCTTGCCAAGCAACTTTATGGTATTGTCGCGAATATCTGTAATGTTAATGCCAACAAGCTCCGAAAGTCGCATACCGCAGTTCAAAAACAGCGTTATAATGCAATAATCCCGGTCGGAGTATTTGGTCTCAACACTTGACATTAAGTCAATACTTTCTTCAAGCGTCAAGTATTTTGGCAATGCGCGCTTTGCGGTGGGCATCTCTAAATCCTTGACGGGGTTTTCGCCAAGAAGTCCTGTTTTACTTGTCATATATTTGAAAAACGAACGTATGCAGCTAACTTTGCGCGAACGCGCTTTTGCAGCGTTTTCGCGTTCGGACATTGCATAATTAAGAAAACTATAAACATCGGAAAGCGTGATATCGCGAATCAAATCAATATCAATGTCATTAATTGTAATTTCTTGAAAGGCAAGCTTTGGGTCAACATCGGTCTTGATTGATTTTATGTACCGAAAGAAGGTGCGCAAATCAATGTGGTACGCATCAACGGTTTTTGCAGAGCGACCACGTATTGTTAGCATGTAGAATAGAAAGTCTTGCAGTAGCTGCGGACAATCATCAAATTTTTTATTAGTAAGCATTTTTAGCTAGACTCCTTTTTTTACTTCCCTTAATTTCGCTAAATTTTTATTTAGCGAAATTATATCACTTTTTATATTCTATAAGATAAGTGCTCTCTTGTCAAGGTTTTCTTGCGTTATTGTAAATTTATAGCAGAATGTGTAGTTAAACCAATAGCGGAATTATTCCTCCGATGTCAACTAAGGCGTCGTTTGTAAGTTCAAGTATTTCGATTTGATTTTTTTTGCAGAATGCGTCAATTTTTTCTGCGTCGGGGTGACATTCAAGTTTGCCTGTGAACGCTAGAATATTTTTATCAATGAGACCACAGCAGCCGCCGATAAAGCCAGAATCATAGCCTTGAAGCTGAATATGTCCGCTTGCAATCTTGAGCACGTCAATGCCACGTGCCGAAGCCGCGGCTGCAATCGTAGAATCTGCTGTGATAATGCTGTTGTCGTCAACTATGCACGTTGAGCATTTCGCATAGCCTTGTTTGATTGATACTATCTCTACCTCATTAGATTGATAATAATTTAACAAATATGCACTTGTGCTTTCTGACTTGCAAAATAAAAATTTGTTTATGTAAAAGCAATTTAGTGCAATATCGTTGGGATAAATTGCGTAGACTTGCTGCTCGTCTACGGCGAATCCGTAGTTTTTTAGCGAAGCGACAAGTTCGTTTGCACCACTAGCGGCCACTACCCTACCCTGCCCAAGGTCCTGTAGCTGCATGTCAGCGTGGGCAGCCACAGGTGCGGCCAAGTTTTTGTGCGGCTGCACCTCTATAACTTCAATCCCCTGCTCAATTAGCGAAGATTTTATTCTCGGGTTGCCTGCCGCAATTGCACAAAGCTTGACTTTAGATTGCGGCAAATGCGGCTTTGACAGAAACGCCAACTCACTCACACCTTAACGCGTCGACTGGCTTTAGCCGCGACGCAAGATTTGCGGGATACACGCCAAACACGACGCCGATAACAACGGAAAACAGCATACTAAAGGCAATAAGCCCGACATTTAACCGTATTGGTATGCCAAACGGTAGACAACCAATTATCAGAATTATAATTCCAACAGCGGCACCGATAATGCTGCCCAAAACCGAAATTGTCAGTGCCTCTATTAAAAATTCGCACATAATATTATTTTTGTTTGCGCCAATTGATTTTTTTATGCCAATTTCGCGAGTTCGCTCATTCACCGACGCAAGCATCAGCGTCATTATGCTAAGGCCTGCCACAATCAGCGAAATTCCAGCAACTGCTGAAAGAATGACTGTAACAATGTCCAGAACATAGTTAAGCTTGGCTTTTTGGCTTTGCATATTTTGAGCCTTAAAGCCGCTAGATATGCCTGATGCCGAATTTGCCGCGTCAACAAGCTGTTCTGCTGCAATTTCCAAATCAACGCCGTCTTTTGCTTTAATTGCAATTTGGTCGTAGGTCACCTTATTTGAAAGTTCTTGCATAGTGGAATATGGCAAGTACACAAAGGACGGAATAAAATCCCCCATTAGGCCTTGCATCAGGTTGCCACCCGAGGAAACAACGCCCACGACTTCAAAGTCGACATACCCTCCTGCAAACTGCAAA
>JAVBKH010000269.1:0-9424 GCA_031554155.1 Oscillospiraceae bacterium | reverse complement strand
TATGGCGATTGTAGGCGCGTGGGCTTACGGCAAACTCGTAATGCCTTCGTTGCGAACGCGATATACTGTGATTGCAACAACGGTTATGTTGATTTTTTGCGCAATTCTTCTCGTTAATTCCTCCGCGGCTGTTGTAATGTTATTTGCTATGATTAACTCGTTTTTTGCGCTATTCATCTCAAACGCAGTCAGCAACTGCTCAATTGACGTGATGACCCAGAATAGAACCTGCCGAAAATGTCTTGCTGAAAGCCTTTCCATGCGCGAAGCATGTCTTGCACTTGGCAGAATATCGGGTTTGGTTGTTATATTACTTTTCCCTGACACTATCTTTGGCAATGTCCTAGCAATGTTTATTTTGACCATTGCGCAATATATTTTGGCGTTTTTCTTAAATCGAAGCTCAAAAATTTTGACTCGCAAGAATAATAGAGACGTCGGTGACGAGAATTGAATGAGAAAATTTACCTAAATCCACGCCTTTCTGCTATAAGAGATATGGTACCAATGAATACAGTCGTAGCAGACATCGGATGTGACCACGGATACTTGATTTGTTCACTTGTGGAAACTGGTATTGCTAAACATGGATTCGCTTGTGAAGCCAATCCGCAACCTCTAGAGCGCGCCCGAAAAACAATTGTCGAAAACTGTCTTTCTAACAGAATAGACACTGTTTTGACAAACGGACTAACTGACTTACCTTTTTCGACAATTGATGTTTTCGTTATTGCGGGAATGGGGGGCGACTTAATTTCCAAAATACTGTTAGAACATCAATTTACACGTGACAGTCGCTTCACTTTTTTACTTCAACCGATGTCAAAACCCGAAAAACTTCGAAAAGCAATTTTTGAAAATGGCTTCACAATCGCATATGAAGTCGCTGTTATTTCTGATAATAAAGTATATAGTGTAATGAATGTTAGATATACAGATATGATATGCAGTAGTGATACAGTCACTTTACACACTGGCTTGCTACTTGGAAAGACTGACTTTGCATCTCGTTTTTATATTCGACAAGTTTTGCATAAATTGACAACTAGAGTAAACGGGCTTATAGAGTCAAATAATCCCAATAATGTTGATGAATACACGCAAGTGATTGAACAAATACGGTCTAGCTTGGAGGGAGGCGCTGACGATGGCCTACACAGTCGATGATTACTACAGGGCACTTGACAAGCTTGCGCCCTTTGCTTCAGCAGAGCCTTGGGATAACGTGGGCTTGCTTGTCGGCTCTCCTAATTCGGTTGTTACCGCTGCCCTTGTCACCCTTGACCTTACCGCGGAGTCCATTCAAGAAGCTAAAAAAATTGGCGCTAATCTTATAATTACGCACCATCCCGTAATATTTCCTAGCATTAAGCGTATTAACAGCACAAGCCTTTTGTATGAGCTAATTTCCTCAAAAATTAATGTAATCTCTGCTCACACAAGCTTAGACAAAGCCGAAAACGGCGTAAACGCCGCACTTGCCGAATGCTTAGGCTTGGGAGACATTCGAGTGCTTGAAAGCGCTGTTTTGCCGCATCTAGGCAGAATTGGCGTATTAGAAACCACTATGACTGCCCCAGAATTTGCAAAATATGTTAAAAGTAGGCTTAATGTATCTTGTGTTAAATATACAGTAGGCTCTAATGTGATAAAGACTGTTGCCGTTGGTGGGGGAAGCTGTGCAGAACTTTGGCGTGACGCACAGAATCAAGGCGCGACAGCTTTTGTAACCGCTGAAGTTAAACATCACATATTCCTTGAAGCCAGAAATGAATGCTTCACACTAATTGATGCGGGGCATTACGCAACTGAAGTTGTCTCGATAAAACCGCTTGCAGAACAGCTTTTGTTGGCTTTGCCTCAAGGCAAGATAATTGCTTCTACAACGCAAGTTGACCCTGTAAGCTACGCATAGTCCCAGAAAGGAATTTAACTTATGGCATTCGACGGCGCTTTTTTAAGCCGCATAAAAAATGAATTGACCGATATCGCGCTCGGTGCAAAAATTGATAAAATCGCACAACCATCCCGCGAAGAGATAATCTTGCACTTGAGGTGGCGCGGCGGTGGTGGCAAATTGCTACTTTCCGCAGGTGCTGGCAGCCCGCGCATTCACTTCACAAATTCATCTCCAGACAACCCCAAGGCAGCACCAATGTTTTGTATGCTTTTGCGCAAACATCTTGTGGGTGCAAGGCTTGCAAATGTGCGCCAAATCGGTCTCGACCGCATACTTCACCTTGATTTTGACACTGTGAATGAGCTTGGCGACGCCGCAATAATCACGATTGTAATTGAAATCATGGGGCGTCACAGTAATATTATAATTGTCGGAGCAGACGGCAGAATAATCGACGCAATCAAACGAATCGACTTTGAAACATCAAGCGTAAGACAGGTTTTGCCATCTATCCGCTATGAACTGCCGCCATCACAGGACAAGCTAAACCTATTGGAATCGACCGCCGAAGAAGTCATTGACCGACTGCGCAAAGGGCGAGACATCGAGCTTTCAAAGGCTTTGATGGAGTGCCTTCAAGGTATGTCGCAGGTGATTTGCCGCGAGGTTTCAAGCTACACCACGCGGGGCATCGAGACAATAATATCTGATTTAACCGAAAACCACTTTGAGCGCCTGCAATACAGCTTAAACTCACTAATTGATACACTAAAAAGCGGCAAATGTACACCCACGCTTATTGCCGAATTAGACGGCAAACCGAGGGATTTCGCTTTCATTCCTATCACGCAATATGGCACTGCTATGCTGACCCGCGAATACCCTAGCTGCGGCGAAATGCTCGACGCTTTTTACACTGACCGTGACCGTATTGAGCGCATAAAGCAGCGTTCTGGCGACTTGCTAAAGCTGCTTGTCAACACGTCTGACCGCATCGGGCGAAAGCTTGCGGCACAGCGAGAGGAACTAAAAGAATGCGCCGAGCGTGAGCAGCTCCGAATCAAGGGTGATTTGATTAACGCTAATTTGTACACGCTTAAAAAGGGCGACAAAATGGCGAATTTGGCGAATTTTTATGACCCCGACTGCACTGAAATTGAAGTAGAGCTTGACCCACAGCTTTCACCGCCACAAAATGCACAACGGTACTATGCTCTTTATCGCAAAGCTGACACCGCTGAAAAAAAGCTGCATTCTCTAATTTTGCAAGGCGAACAAGAGCTTTTGTACATCGACTCGGTGTTTGACTCATTAACTCGCGCGTCTGGAATTTCGGAGCTTGAATCAATTCGAGATGAACTCGTTCAGGGCAAATATATTCGCAAAATTAGCAAAGGCGGCAAGCCCATCAAGGCTGAAAAGCTGCCCCCTCTAAGATACCGCTCGTCGGACGGCTTTCTAATTCTCGTTGGAAGAAACAATGTGCAAAACGACCGTTTGACACTAAAAGATAGCAAGAGCACAGATACCTGGCTGCACACGCAGAAAATACATGGTGCGCATGTTGTAATTGTATCACAAGATACACCAGTACCACCAAGTACACTTGAACAAGCTTGTATTATCGCTGCATTTCAGTCGCAAGCGCGAGAATCAAGTAAAGTGCCAGTAGATTTTACGCAAGTAAAACATGTGAAAAAACCAATGGGTTCTAAGCCTGGCATGGTTATTTACGACCATTATCAAACTGTAATCGTCAACCCAGATGAGGCATTAGTAAAGTCACTTCAAGAAAAATAGATTCCATAAATCAGATTGTGATACGCACATCGTCTGCACAGGATTTTTCACATGCCAAATGGCATCAGTAAAGGAGGCTCTTCATGGATATATTAATGGTGCCTGTCCCATTGTTTAGCCAAGATATGGCGGTTGAGGGATACTGTTTCTCTTACCATCGTGGAAACGGTTTGACAGAGGAAGCAAAGCCTGCTGCCTTTCTTGACGGTGCTATGAATTCGGCTTTGCTTGATACTTTGCGCCTTGTTGGCCTCGAACCTTTTGCGATGGAAAAGCCTATGTTTGTACCAATTACCGCGTATATGTTACTTGGCGACCTTGCAAGGCAGTGTCCGCAGCCGTTTAGTAGAATCGTTTTCTTGATGGACACAGACGTTTTGCCAACCGAAGAATATATCGAAAAAATCAAGGCGGCACGCGAAAATGGTTTCCGATTCGCAATGCGCGGCGTCACGAAGCATGTCGACTACATACCCATACTATTGGAATGCGAGTTTCTTTTCCTAGACCAAAAGTCAAAGAGCGAAAATATTGACCCAACAAAGCTGCCGCAAGGTACTCGTCACCTCAAACTCATAGCGGCGAACATTGACACATTCGACGATTTCACACGCATTCCAACCAAACGCTTTGCACTTTTTGAAGGGCCATTTTATCGCATACCAATAACAAAGGGGCGTTCAAACATCGCCCCACTCAAAGTTAATCTTATTCGCTTGTTAAATACCACCCAAGATAATAACTTTGACTTTGGTGTTATTTCTGGTATTATAGAACGCGATACAGTATTATCAGTTTCATTATTACAAATAGTAAATTCGGCTTCAATGAATCTTTCACAAAGAGTCAAAAGTATTAGTCAAGCTGTAGCATTGCTTGGTGAAAACGAGATGCGTAAGTGGACAACGACGTCGGTATCACGGCTGCTTGGTTCTGATAAACCCGATGAAATAACCAAACTTTCTCTTATACGCGCACGTTTTGCCGAAAACCTTGCGCCTGTTCTCAAGCTACAAAAGTACGCACAAAGTCTGTTCTTGATGGGACTTTTTTCGGTCTTGGACGCAGTGCTCGAAGTTTCAATGAAAGAAGCTCTCTCTATGGTGCATGTGGACGAAGATATAACCCATGCTCTAGTCAGCCATACTGGACCGTTTTATCCTGCACTACAGTTCATTTTTTCTTATGAACAATCCGATTGGCGCGAAGTATCACGTCGCCTTATCATAGATGACGCAAGTGTAGAAGCGATTTATGACGCATACATTGGTGCAACGCTTTGGTATAAAGAGCTAATTGACGAAGCGGCAGTTACTGCGGAATCACCATTATAAGTGATTATATAGTTTATTATACAGTAATGTCATTATTTACAGATGAATTTAAAAATTGTGTTAGTTTAAAAAAATAAATTGAGAGGCCGAGTTAGTATCGGCCTCTCAATTCGATATTAAGCAATCTTGAAGTATACCCAAAGCAAACCCATAATTATTGGCTGATGTAGCATGTAAATCACTATCGTGTGCTTGCCAATTGCTGAAAGCGGCGTCGAATGTGATTTGTATGTCCATTCTGGCATTTTCTCTTGAATGAAGTATACACCTAAGTAAGAACCTGCGACAAACAAAAAGAAAAACGGCATAAGGGGGAAATAATCCGACCCCATTCCTCCAAACCCCAATGGAAGCAAATAGCTATGAGAATACAATATTTGCGGTAAGTCAAACCTAAATAATCCTTCAATGCCCACCAACCCCTGTGGCAGGTGTAATGTTAGTACATATAACACAATACTCACAACAACACCAAACAATGGAGAAATTCTGCCTAATAAAGGCTTCAACAAGGCAAACAATATCATTGAAACACCCATAAAGTGCAAAATTCCGAAATATATTGCCTCTTGCGGTATGAAAAAAAGCGTAACCGCTGTTAAAAGCATGCCAAAAAGTAATGTTTTGAATCCCCGCTTAATATTACTGCGAGAATAACGGCATGAAATTCCTGCCAAAACAATAAATATTCCTGCTATGAACGGCTGAACACGTGGCATTAGGAAGTTATTGAATAAAGGAAAATTAACACCGAATATATACACTAAATCGTATAAAGCATGGTAAATCACCATTGCAATAATATCTAGCCCGCGAAGCTCATCAATAAATCCAACTCTACGCGGTTTTATGTCTTGCATTTTTTCCATCAAGCGCCTCCAAATGTCAATTATGTATATGGTGTTATTATAGCGGAATGTACAAGTCAATTATCTTTCTAGCAGCGTCATTATCGTTCAGCATCAACATTATCAAGTACTCTCCTTGGTCATAAATAACAGCATTTTGTGCAATTGAATATGCATCAAGAATATCGTAATTCTCAAATTCTGCTATACGCTTTTCTTTGTACTTACTCAAGGAAAGCTGCAACTCTTCTCTTTTTTCTTCCATTGGCAAAAGAATAATAACATCAGCTAGTCCATCTTTTGAGTCGGATATCTTTCCGTGATACTCTACTACATCTGAGGAGTTAAGCTCTAAATTATTCTTTACATAATATGCAGTTAAAGATGTCGCGGTATACTCGGGTAGTGATTCGTATATTGCATCGACTGCTGCTTCTGGGTCAGCAACAGTGACTCCTGTTTTTATCGTAGTTTCGTTTACTTCTATAGCTTGCACTTTGTCTCTGCTATTGCAGCCAGAAAGCACAAAAATAAGTGCGAGCAAAATAATTATCGCCCTAAATCTCATTGAACGTCCCCCTTAATCCACCTAAATCCGATACTTCTACATAGAATAGCGCAGTTGCAACGTCGTGTCAAGCATTTTTGCCAAAATTTACGCTTTTACCAGTAATCTGTTTATGCAATTGCAAACAATTATATTTTACGTTTTATTTTGCGTGTATATGTGATATAATTGTCAATATCTTTTATCTTAATAAAGTGCGCGGGGAACTTTGTTTGCACCAAATACGCGGCTTTTCTCGCGCTGCACGGAAAACACTAATTTATGAAGGAGTTTGAACACAATGCGTAAAATTCAATTGCTTAACAAAATCAGCCCATCTGGTCTGCAAATTCTGGAAGACGCGGGCTACAAGTGTGCAGAAGAAATCGAAAATCCCGACGGTATAATTGTCCGTTCAGCTTCAATGCATGAGGTTGAAATACCTGCAAGCGTTCGCGGAATCGCGCGCGCAGGTGCTGGCACAAACAATATTCCCGTTGCCGAATGCAGTGAAAAAGGTATCGTCGTGTTCAACACCCCAGGCGGCAACGCCAATGCTGTGAAAGAACTGGCAATCATGGGGCTGCTGCTATCGGCGCGGAAAAGCTTCCCCGCCATGCAATGGGCGCAAAGCCTCAAAGGTCAAGGTGCGGAAGTGCCTGCACTAGTCGAAAAAGGCAAATCCAAGTACACAGGGCCAGAATTAAAAGGCAAAAAGCTTGGTGTCGTCGGTCTCGGCGCTATTGGCGTAATGGTTTGCAATACCGCTTCTCATTTTGGCATGGAAATTTATGGCTACGACCCTTATCTCTCGCTTGACGCTGCATGGGGGCTTTCCCGCAACGTTAAACGCGCAAAATCACTAAAAGAAATCCTTGAAAATTGTGATTTTATTACACTTCACGTGCCACTTACAAGCGAAACAAAGGGCATGATTAATTCCCAGTCAATTGCTACGATGAAGTCTGGAGTACGAATTCTCAACTTTTCGAGAGCAGAACTTGTTGTTAATAGTGACATCATTGCAGCTGTTGATGAAAAACAAGTTTATTGTTACGTCACTGACTTTCCAAACGACGAATTGCTAGGTCATTACGGGATTATCGCGCTGCCTCATCTCGGTGCCTCCACCCCAGAATCAGAGGACAACTGCGCCGAAATGGCAGCTTCACAGTTGAAAGAATTTCTTGAAACTGGCAACATCAAAAATTCTGTAAACATGCCAGAAATTGATGTTCCACGTTCATCCTTCCCTAGAATTACAGTTTTGCACCGAAATATTCCAAACATGATTTCGCAAATCACCGCCGCTATTGGTGAAAATATCAATAACTTCACCAACAATTCGCGTGGTGACTACGCATACAGTTTAATTGATATTGACGGTGTTGTAACTCAAGATATTTTGGATAAACTAAAGGCAATATCTGGTGTTATTCGCATTCAAGATATAAAATAAAATGTAATTGGTGTATTTGATGTACTTAATGTGTAATATTTTCAATATACAGCAATAACACAAAGGTGGCTTAATTTTGCACGACAATATTGAGGGAAAAGAATACGCAGTTCTAGCAGCAGTTGACACTGGAGAATTTGACGTCGACGTCTCGCTGCAAGAACTAGAAGAGCTTGCCATGACGGCAGGCATAGAAACGGTTGCTCAAATCGTGCAAAAACGCCCCGATTTTGACAAAGCGACTTGCATTGGCAGCGGCAAACTTGAAGAACTTGCCGCCTACATCAAGACCACAAATGTCAATTTGGTTATTTTTGACCACGAACTTTCCGCAACACAACTGCGCAATATCGAGGATTACTGCGGCGTTGCTGTAATTGACCGAACAATGCTTATACTTGAGATATTCGCTTCGCGCGCACGAAGCCGCGAAGGCAAGCTGCAAGTGGAGCTTGCGCAGCACAAATACCTGTTGCCGCGTTTGATGGGCATGGGCAAAAGCTTATCCCGTCTTGGCGGCGGTGGTGGTGGCGCTGGTGCAGGCGCTAGGCGCGGTAAGGGAGAAACCAAGCTGGAGCTTGACAGACGCCACATACGTGGACGCATTCAAAATCTGGAGAGCCAACTAGAGGACTTGACTTTGAGGCGCGACGAAATGCGGCGACGTCGCAAAAAAGACGGCATAACCACTGTTGCGATAGTCGGATATACGAATGTCGGCAAATCGACTTTGCTAAATTCGCTCACAGACGCAGGCGTCCTTGCGGAAGACAAGCTTTTTGCAACTCTTGACCCAACGGCACGCTCACTTGAGTTGCCAGACGGCCGCAATGTAATGCTGATTGATACAGTCGGGCTTATTCGACGGCTGCCACATCATTTGGTCGAGGCCTTCAAATCCACCCTTGAAGAGGCCGTCCACGCCGACCTATTGCTCAATGTCTGCGATATTTCAAGCGACGAAGCAGAGGCACAGATTGAAGTAACATCAACTGTATTGTCTGAACTTGGTGTTTCAGATACACCAATATTAGTAGTACTAAACAAATGCGATAAAGTTGACCAAGTTCCGTTCTCCATAGGGACTAACACAGCAATAATATCTTCTAAAACACATTATGGTTTTGATGAGTTGTTAGTTAAAATGAGTAAATTGCTTGAACCATCTCAAAAAAGAATGAAGCTGCTAATTCCTTATGAACATGGGGCTTTGATAGCTGAAATTCGCATCGAAGGAAAAGTGATTGAACAAGAATACACCGAAAACGGCACATTAATTGACGCTTTAGTAGACAAAAAATTAGTCTCAAAAGTTCAAGAGTACTGTGTGTAAATTCTGTTATTAGTGTTATAGTTTATTTATTAACACAACATACTGTAGGAGGTTGATTTTATGTTAAAAGGCATACCTTCCATCATCTCACCTGAACTGCTTAAGATTTTGATGGAGATGGGACACGGCGACGAAATTGTTATAGGAGACGGTAACTTCCCCGCACAAAGCATGGGGCAGCGCGTTGTACGGCTTGACGGACA
>JAVBKH010000004.1:0-8783 GCA_031554155.1 Oscillospiraceae bacterium | reverse complement strand
GCTGTTTTTGTTAAACCGTTATCTCCGCTTATTGTAAGAGCAGCAACATATGTACCTTGCACAAGCCCAATCTTTGGTGCTATGGTTACTGTGGAGCTGCCTGCAACTGTTATTGTGCCAATATTTGCAACAGAATTAATCACAAAGCTATCAGAATTTGCGCCTGTTAGACTTGCAGTTACATTTGTGAGTGGAGAGCTACCTATGTTTGTCACAGTGAAATTTTGCGCTGTTTGTGGTAAATACCCATAGCCTGCCGCGGCAAAAGTGTAGCTTGCAGGGGTAATATCTGCGGCATAGTTTAAGACAGTCCATTTTGCGTAAAGTGTGGTTGGCTGGCCAATGATGGTTGTTCCACTAACATACTGGGTCTCCAGCCCTGCATCCTCGTACCAACCAGAAAAAGTATAGCCTGCTTTTGTGGGGTCTGCTGGTAAAGCTACTACGGCGTGGGTTGCGTTAACAGCTTTAGTATCTGCATATGTTGAGGTTATACCGTTGCCGCCGTTTAGGTCAAGGGTTATGCCGTAGACAATTTTTGTATTTGCCACTGTGTATTTTGCCGCTGTAAAAACCGCTGCCGCATCTGAGTTTGGAACATAAATGTAAGATGGATTTTTCAAGTCCATAAAACTACTATCCTCAACCCATAAAGTTGTGTTTGCTGTAATAGTAACTTTTTCCAGATTAACACAGCTACTAAATGCGTTAGATGCTATTGGCGTCACACTGGGCATGGACATTTCAGTTAGTCCGAGACAATTATAAAAAGCATAGTCGGCAATTCTTTCCACACTAGTGGGAAGTGATGTAAACGTCAATTTATTGCACATGTAAAAGGCTTTAGTACCTAGCGCTGTAACGGTATTGGGTATTGCTGCAAGCGCTAAATTTGAGCACATATAAAATGCGCAATAATCAATGGTTTTAATGCTACTAGGGAAAATCACATCTGTAATTGACGTTGGAGCACCCGTGTCATCTTCTTCTCTTGATATTGTATTAAGCTTTGTCATGCCGCTAAAATCAAGGGTTTTCACATTTGGCATATTAGTTTTAATATATTCACCAAAAGCTTGCCAGTTTAATTCAGTAATAGTAGTTGACGTAAACACAATCTTTGTGATTGTGCTTGCATCTGTTGCCGCAAGTGCAGAAGTCATGTCAGTAGCATTAGCTGGTTTTACAACATTTGAGCCTGTAACTGGAACTGTTAGCACACTTCCAGCCACACTCCGTGGCGAGGCGAATTGTATAATTGGGGGCTGCTCAACAGAAGTTGTGCCTGCTGTTGCGTTATTTATCGGGATTTCTTCTTCACTTGCCTCGGAACTTGGCTCGATGCTTGATTCCGAACTGACCTCTGTGCTTGATTCGGTGCTAGATTCCGAGCCTTCATCTTCGCTTGCCTCTAAAATCACATCTGGGCTTGACGCTGTGGAAGATTCTTCATTTGATTCCGTGCCTGTTTTTTGCGGTGCCTCTGTCACGTTTTTAGATATATTTTCGTCGTTTGGGGTATTCATGTCAAGCGCATAGCTAATCACAGACATAGTCAAAGTGCCTAAAATAAGCATCGCAGATAAAAAAAATGATATTCCTCTAATTAGCATTTTTTTATGCGCTTTCAAAAATACACCCCCCTACATAAATTAAAATGTTTACTTTTTATGGATAATTTAAAACGTGTGTATGCGTTGGAATTTCGCAGTCTACAACTCTACGGTTTTTCTTGATAGTACCGCCTGAATAGTTGATAATGCCGCAATCGTAGCTAATTACTCCGCTGGCTGTTGCAATATTAATTCCGCAAATCACATATGCATCATTAACTTGGAGATTGCCGGCTTGCTGATAAATCACGCTAGAATAAGTTCCATTTGTAATTGTATATATAGCAGAATCGCTTACTATATCGCCTTTGTTGTAAATTGAGCCAGTATTTGTGCCACCGCTCATAGTGATTCTACCTTGATTTTTCATATTGGAATATCTGTTTTCCAGTGTGGAAGTAATAATTGTTCCATAGTTGTCAACGCTTGCATTGTTGCTATTGACTAGCGCACTGCAAGTGATTGTTCCGCTAACTTGGTTTGTCGCAATGCCACGGTTAATCAACGTGTTGCAGTCAATTGCGCCTTGATTTACAAGCCTACCGTCAACGCGAAGTACAGATGTCATTTGTAGCGTAATGTCGCTGACAATCAGCACCTTGCCCGTGGGAACAGTTAGCTTTGATAGGCTAGTTCTGCTATTGCTAGAAGTCAAGGTGATAGTCGTAGTGCCTTTATTATACTGGCTTTGTATTGACGCTGCAATGTCGCCAGAGATTGTAGTGGAATCTATGCTCATACTGTCTGGAACAGGTGGAGGTGGAGGGACAGATGACGATGGCGACGTAGGTGTCGACGAAGATGACGACGTAGGTGTCGACGAGGACGACGGCGCAGGGGTCGACGAGGACGACGGCGCGGGAGTCGACGAAGGCGACGGAGCAGGAGTCGACGAAGACGACTCGGGCATCGACGATGACGATGGCGCAGATGGAATTATATCATCGGTTGTTGGAGTAGGCACTGGCAAGGTTGGAATTATAGCCGCCGCCTCTGAAGTGAAAATAGGTGATGGTTCTGGCTTAGTTGGTGCTTGCAACTCTTCTTCCGCGGCTTTTTTAGTATCTAAAACGGAATCTATATTTTTTAAATAATCGGGATTTTGCGCCTTAGCCCTTGAATCGTTGGCAAGATTTTCAAGAATAGATGAATCCAATGTCTCGATTGGTACATCAAATTCTTTTGGGGCGGTTTTGGGTACGATTATTTGCTGATTGCCATTTATGTCGTCAGTTACTTTTCTTGCACCATCAATCCCAACAAGAAAGCTTTCTGGCTGCCCATCTTTTTGGGCTTCATCTGGTGCCGCTAAATCAAGGCGAACCGTGCCATCAATGACTTTTAGATGGGTAGCGAGGTTTTCTTCTGCTCCATCAACCAAGCCCATGCGGCTGTAAGTAATAATATATTCAGTGCCACGAACACCCGCAACAGTATTAGACGTTCTTACTTCATTTCGTGAGTTTTTGTTGAGGTCGACGTCTACACGGTTTTTTATCATGCCCTCAACCAAAACAACGGAGCTGTCATCTCTGCCGTGTCGATTCCACAAA
Organism: Oscillospiraceae bacterium; assembly: GCA_031554155.1. GTDB lineage: Bacteria > Bacillota > Clostridia > Oscillospirales > Ruminococcaceae > WRAV01. The sequence goes on along the minus strand of JAVBKH010000004.1, from coordinate 5,617 downwards.
GAGGTCATTGAAACCCTTGTAAGCTCGCCTACCACTATCTCTTTGCGAAAATAGCTAACCGTCACGGATGAGTTTGCATCAGTCGTTATGACATCGCCGCTTCCCACATCCATGCCCTTAAACATCATTGATGAATATTGTCCGCCAGCTCGTTGGATTTTGGCGATTCCTTTCATCGCTGTAACCTTGGGTAAGTCACCCTCTTTCGGTGCAGCGAATGCAAATTGCGTGGGCAATAAGAGCAACAATACTAGCGACAAAACACAAAATGAAATCCTTTTAATCAAACCAAAATCCTCCTTTCTAGCAAAATAGCAAGGCTAATCTATTTGTACACTTTATCAACGCTGTAAATCTGGACACCAATTTTCTTATTCTTTACGTTCAAAATACCCAAATCGGTTACCTTCACATGGTCTTTCACGATTTGATATGTAGCATCTGAAATCAAAATTTGCCCTTTTTGGGCGTTTGCCTCAAGCCGCGCCGCTGTATTTACGGTATCTCCGATAACAGTGTAGTCCATGCGGAAATCTGAACCCATGTTGCCGACAACAGCTTGACCAGTGTTAATTCCGATTCCGAATTGCAAATCTACACCGTAATCACGCAGAATTTCCTCGCGCAGTATCACTGAACTTAACTTCATATCCCAAGCAGTGCGCACAGCGCGAAGAGCATGGTCTGGCAAATCGTTTGGCGCGTTGAAAACCGCCATGGTAGCATCGCCTATGTATTTGTCAATAGTGCCGCCGTTTTTTTGAATAGCATGGCTTGTCAGCGTCAAATATCGATTGACCATGTTGACAACCTTTTCCGGTGAATTCACCTCGGAAAATGCAGTAAATCCACGAATGTCAACAAACAAAAGCGTAAGCTCTTTTAGCGTACCACCAAGCTCCACGCTGACGTTCCCCGCGATTAGCTCTTTAACAATTTGAGGTGCGACAAAACGCCCAAACAGCCCTTGAATATGCTGTTTTTCGTTTTGTGCCGCCAAGATAATTAGCACGAGATTTACAAGATAGTAGGTAAGCAAGAATATAATGCAAATGCCGCCGCGCAAAATATAATCTAGCTGCATATACGCAAGCTTAGCACCTGCCAACTGCGCAATCATCAGCGCTGCAATAACAATCGACGACCACACGGGTTTGAGTTTATGAAAGCAAATTATAGCAACAACACCAAGCAAAGCCATCACCGCAAGGTTTACCCACCAAGGAACATCGCGCTTAAACGTACTTTCAAGTAAATTTTGTATTATATTCGCGTTTACTTCGATTCCATAGGTTGGATTGCGGTGGTCAAGCGGTGTTTTAAAGCTGTCTTTACCGAGCCCTTGAGCATAAGGACCGATTAAAACGATAGCGTCTTTAAAAATTTCAGGACTATATTCGTCATTAATCACACCCCAAAGTGACAGCTCTGTGTATTGACCGTGTTTTGCCACATAATCAATGGGAAATTCACCAGACTTATCAAGCGGAATATTTATGTTTTCTGGGATTCCCATAGAACGACAATATGTGCGATAAACTTCCACTGGCAGAGAATGTACAGTTATGTCTCCATATTTAAACTCAGTTAATGCTCGGCGCATAACATCGTCTGATTCGTCTGGCAATACGTTGATAAATCCAGTTTTTGTATGTTCTGCAAGCTCATTAAATGGCTGTACGTAATCCTCTGCAATAATCTCGTCTTGCGAACTGTCGCCAAAAATTCCCATGGCAGCCATAACTAATCTATCGCTTTTTTGAGCCGCTGCGACTAACGCATCGTCATCTTTCTTTTCGGTGCCGTAGGTATCGTACAATACGCTGACACCAATAGCAGCGGCGCCCATTTGGTTAAGCTTTTCAATTGTGTCCGCCATATAAAGTCTCGGCCACGGCCATTTACCAATTTCGTTTATGCTTGGCTCGTCTATGCCCACAATAATAATATTATCAGCAGGCTTGCGTTCTGTAGACAGCAAATTATCATAAATAAAGTTATCAGTCATGGGGAACAAATTAAAATATTGAACCAAGCTAAACACACTAAGCAATAAGATTGGAAGTATTATTTTCAGTTTTTTGAGCAAATCTCAACCCTCCAATCTAATTTTTTGCGCTACGCCTATCTTTTTGCACAAGGTCTGACGGTATATGCAACGCTATTAAGCTGAATTCTGGATACCATTCAATTGTATATGGCAACAACCTCGCGATTTCATCAGTTGTTGTAACGGCCGTACCTTTGAGAATGAAATAGTCCTTATCTAAGCTTAAAAGGGTTTTCTGTCCATTTATAGAAACAGTTAGCACTCCTGTTGTTTCGTTCAAGGTCACAACTGCCCCAAGCGCCTCTAAAAGAGGTCGTATGGGAACATAGACACATTCAGGAGTGTTCCACGGCTGAACCCTGCCCATATCGACTTTTTTATTGTCGAGATACACACGAATATCCCCGCCGTAATCGTATTTTGAGTCAGTTGCAATGCCTGTATTAATAAGCATTTGCTCACGAGATGGGCGACCCTCCAAAATTCGATTAGTCAGCGGAACACTCACCACACGATTATTAAGGGTATCGGATATATAAAGGTTTTTGTCGTCAGCGCAAACTCCCTCTGGCTTTGTCAACTTTAGGTTTTCCGCAGAGCCATAGTAACGGTCTGGCATACCGTTGCCAAGCAAGGTTCTTGTATCTTTATCTGTAATCATTCGCACAGCATTGTTCATGCTGTCCGCCACAATCAAAGACCCATCAGATAGCATGGAGACATCGCGCGGAAAGTTAAAACGAGCTATCGCATTATCGCCGTCCACATACCCACCCTCTGGGTAGTTTGTCTTGCGGTCTGTTTTTCCTGGTGCGCCTGCCACGGTTGTGACCACGCCGTTTGCTATTTTGCGAATGCAGTGATTGGCTGAATCCGCAACATACAGCGCACCATCTGGCGAAAAGAAAAGCCCAGACGGCTCGTTAAACTCTGCATGTGTAAGTTCGCCGTCAGTGTAGCCGCTTTGCATTGAAATTCCCGCGTACGTAGTTACATTTCCCTCCGCATCAATGCGGCGTATGCAATGATTCATGGTGTCGGCAACATAAATATCATCGTTTTTATCAACAGCAACAGAACGGGGTGCATTAAAACGCGCCTTGCCTTCTTTTCCATCAATGTATCCACTTTTCCCGTTACCAGCAACGGTTACAACTACATCAGCGTCCATTTTACGAATAGAATGATTGCCTGTATCGCAGATGATAATGTCTCCATTTTTACGAGCCGCAATGTCGGAGGGCTTCATAAACAGAGCATTTTCGCGGTACCCGTCAACGAGTGCGCCTGCTTCAAGGTAGGAACGGCCATATAGTCCAGGCTTACCTATTCGTTGGTTTTTTTTGCCATCAAAAATCTGTATCCTATCGCACATAGAATCTGCCACGACTAGGTTTCCGCTAATAAGCTCAATACCGATAGGGCAATAAAGTTCATCTGTATAGCGTTTATCATTCCAAATACCGTCAAAAGTCGCAGCCTTTACTGTCATAACCGCTTCTGCTTCACCCACTATTTGTGTAGACGTTTTAACGCCCCGCGGCTTTATAATTAGAAGCACAATAGTCAAGCCGACCAAAAGAATTGTCACAAAACCAAGCGCAAAAAATACCATTTTACGCCGCGTTAAGTTTTTCATATATAAATACTCCGCTTATGTATTTGGAATGCACAATGGCAGCAAACCAAAAATTTGTTGTACAATATAGCTAATATTTTGAAGATAATTTTTATGTAGTAATTTCAGTATTGGCTCACAATTTCCCATAAATTTGTCTAATATTTCCCATTAAGAAAATGCCAAAAAACACTTTATTAATAGGCTTTTTTTCAAGTATACCATATCTATATGTTTATTGCAACACATCAGTAAAAGTGAGAACGCTGACTGCTTTTACACGAAGTTTTATTGGGCTTTAGCGAATATTTAGAAACCAATGGTATCGCACAAATATAAAAATAAATGGCGCATAGCTTTACCCTAACTGACAAGGATATCGCTACTTGCCCATGCTATGGTTCAAATCGAATTACATCCTTTTCGTTTGACGCTAACAGTTCGTAGGTTTGTGCAATTTAATATCCGAAAATTCCTCGTTGTCGTTAGGCATTGGGGTAGGGACACCATTCTCGTTTTTTAGCATTTGTGCGTACCATTTCAAGCTCGTGATGAATCGGCTGACTTATTGCGCCTATTCTGGATTGGCTTTTAATGATTCCCAAGCTTTCAAAACCCATAGCTACATCCTCTATCTACACGGTTTCGTACAAAACAAATTATGCAAAATTAGCCGCAGCTTCCACTTCAATTCGCCCTACCATCTCACCGTGGCGTGTAAAAACAACTTCGGCATCCGCAGAGCGAGGAATTGACGGAGGAAAAAAACGAAATCGTGGGCTGTCTTGCCAAAACGTTGGATTGTTGAACGCACATTTTCTGGGCTTAATCATTCCCATAGACTCTCGAAAAACTATGAAATCTCGGTGTCTTCTGAAGAAACTATGGTTATCATTTCTCATATGGCTACTTTGCTGAGACGATTGGCTCTCTTATGAATACAGGTTCTGAATAAATGATAGTTGAGCCGGCAAACTTGAAGTCTATCTTTTTCAAATCCTTGCTGATTCTATGGGAGATATGGACAGTTATGGGCAGATGCTTCAAATGCAATAATTAACACGCAGGCAATCATCACCGCAATACGCGAATACTTGCCGAAAAGCTTTGTAGCGGAACCTTTTTGGCATAACCGCAGAAAGCAGAAGCCAAACGGCACAAAGAGCAAGATATTGAACTGCATATCCCATTGGGCATTGCCGTTAAAAGGTACTAAATTTACGATGCGCTGTGTGCAGTCACTGATGAATGGAATGCTGCGTCTAGCACGAAAAGCAAGTCCATTATGCGGGCATAGGTCTTGTCATTCATTGGGTTTCTCCAGTTCCTGCTTAATAAGTGCCGTGGCAAAATAAAAGCGCAGATTCCACATAAAGTCGATGGTGTACGGAGAAAACCCTAAACATTTATTAACCATCCGGTGCAATCAAAATGGGTGGTTAAGTTCTGGATAAAAATCATACCTAATATGGTCACTGATTGGATTACATAATGACATGAGCCGTTCACTTCCAACGTAAATACTAAAGCGAATGCCATTAGATTAAAATCTACGCCTAAGATCTTGAATTCTCAATCGATACTCAGTTGGCGTAAACCAAATCAGTTGTTCTATTGCATCCCTGCAATCAACAGAAATGTTTTCCGCTCCATACTTGTCAATATACGCATTCATAAAAGCTATGGTCGCAGCCAATGCATCATCATTAGCATAGTGTATGATAGCAGTGAAGATGTCTTTCCAATTTTCAGGACATCGATGTAATTCCTCAATAAAATTACATTCGGATTCATATTCAATCACGACTTCGTTTGAATCTGATGGAAGATCGAATGGGGTCATATCAACTTGTATTGTTTCATATCTATCTCCCCATTTTGACTTACATAATGCCTACTGAACAAACACAAATTTTCGACAAAAACCGAACCACGCAAAGCGCTTGAAA
>JAVBKH010000144.1:0-6438 GCA_031554155.1 Oscillospiraceae bacterium | reverse complement strand
ATTGCGATGCTTTCCTTGACTTTGTTCTCTTTTTTCTGGTATGATTTCATTAGTGACAGCTCCTTTGGGTTTTGGTTTGTCACCTATAGTCTATCAGACTATACCCGGAGCTGTCACTTCCATTTTCCACGGAGTTTGGGATAAAATCTATTTTTTGAACCGACATAATATACCCGCCGGACATAATTAATTGGGCGGAGGTACTGCTATGCCGTATGGAGTGAAAATCAACAGTACCTACATCACCAATATTATGTTTCTTTTGCCATTTCGTAAACTGACGGGAAAGCCATTTTGTATCGACAGGGTGGCCATCGGTGTGGCAGAATACAAGGTTGTAATCATTGTATTTTTTGCCATGCCGAACTCTATCCATGGCTACCTTCAATTGCCGTTGATGCAATTCTTCGCTAAGCTGCACTGACAATCCGCTGGTTGAATGCGCATATTATTCCGAAATTAAAACGCTTGCGGTTATCAATAACTCGAGCACTGTTCAATCTGCCGCGATTGGCATATTAAAGGGAAATTTGGCTGTTGAAATCGAACCCTTTGATCTTACAATTTATTCAGAAATTGAATAAAACAATTTATATTGATATTTGTTCCGTTGGCAGTATCGAGGTCACCCCAAATTCAGGATGGAGTGTCAACATTGGCAGAACTACGAAATAATCCCATTCGTCGTGATTGAGTTATGGTTGCATCCCATCTCTATCATTTTTTTAGTTAATGAGGAAAGTCACGTTATAAAGTGAATCTTTAACCCAGTAGGCCAATAATTAACCACACCTTGTCACAAAGTTGTTGAGACAACCTCTTTGAGACAAGGTGTGGTTTTAGTCCTTGACCGGCATAAGCTTATTTCGTGCTTAACATAAGGCGTTTCTATGAATCAAGCAGGTATGTTATAAGATGGTACGCAAGACCTTCCGGACTATGCCGTCCAAAATGGTTTGCGCATACTGCTTTTTTAATTAAAACAAACTTATAGTGACTGATTTTCATTATTTTCGACAATTGCTGCAAGTAAGGTAAGCGCAAGCCCTTGTCCCCAGCCTTGCGCCCATTTTTTAGGCACACCAAAATATCCCTCGCGGTCGTTCATTACAGCTGTTCCTGCCGAAACATTCAGTACTCTTCCAGCTTCTGTTATGTTTTCAATAACTCCGTCAAGAGCTTTTTGGGTATACTTTGCATGAAGTGGGTTGTTAAGGTTGACCATAGCAGCAGCAATGCCCGCAGTTGCGGAAACCTCTCCGTACGCATCATTATCGTCCAGGATTGTGCCCCACAGGCCGTTATCTCTCTGTAAGGTTTTTAAAGTGGCGAGCTGGTCGCGAAGCGAGCAGTCAATATCCATATATGGAGGATACAGATATGGCTGAGGCAACGTCTTGCTCACCCTTGACATTGTGTAAGCTGCCCAAGCGTTAGCGCGTCCCCAGTGAAAGCCTGACATATGGCCTTTGTCGAGATTGTTATAGCCGTGATACCATAAACTATTTTTTTCATCCTGCAAATAATTTATATGCCAATAATACTGGTTTAGTGCGTCCTCAACAAGCACCTTGTTTTCAAGAGTTACGCCTGCTCTCAGCATGAAGTATGCAGCCATAAATAACGTGTCTGCCCAACATTGCTCGGGAAAATCATTTTTAATTGAAACCGTGTGTTGCAAAACATTGTCACCGAATCTTAGCGCTTTGTTCTGCAAATAATCAAGTTTGCTTGTAATTATGTCAAGATATTTTTGTTCCTTGGTCTCCTTGTAAAGCGTTAGAAGCATGTGCCCCATAGCGCAAGTGTTTACGGTCCAATCAGGAAGTCCTGCTTTAGTATATTCGTCTGTCCAAGACGAAAGTCGGTTCAGATACTCCTTGTTGCCTGTCACTTCAAATGCACGTGCAACACCGTAGTAGGCAACGCCGCAAGGCCAGTCCCATGTCAAATCCATATCAAGAGTGTACGTTGCTACGCGGTCAATCAGCTCATTGATTCCAACACTTTTGCTTTCAATTTTTAACATAACTATGCTCCATTATCAACAGTTAGATTTATGCAGCTACGATTTAGCATCTCTTAGGGGGATGCGAAACGACATCAATGTACCGTGTCCATACCTACTGAATAGACGAATATGCGATTTTACTCCATAAGTAAGGACTAATCTACGATTTGTATTAATTAGCCCAATATGGGAGGACTCTTCGTCCTCTTTTCCCAACAGCATACGAAGTTCGTTCAGCCGTTCTAAAGGGATACCTAATCCTGTATCAGAAATATGAATAGCGATAAAGGATTTTAGGAAACATACCTTTAGCTTTATCTCACCTTTTTGAGGACATTCCTTAATTCCGTGATAAATTGCATTTTCCACTAAAGGTTGAAGTGTCATCTTGGGCAACCAGCTGTCAACAGCTTGAGGGTCAATATCCCACACAAATTCAAATCTATTTCCAAATCTAACGGTTTGAATGTGTATATAATGTGCCAGATAGTCTATCTCTTCCTGAATAGTTACTTGTTCTTGAGGCTTGTTTAAAGAATATTGCATTATATCGGATAAATGAGATATTATTTGTGAACAGGTATTGGGGGCACTGGTAAGACGAACAGACTCCCAGTAAAGAGTATTTAGTGTATTAAACAAAAAATGAGGGTTTATTTGCTGTTGCAAGGCTTGCATTTCAAGTACCTGCATTTTATATTTTCGCTCCGAAATCTGAACTTTCAAATAATCCTGTTCTACAAAAACTCGAATCAGGTTGTTTAATATATAAGAATAGGCATCTTTACGTTTGTTATCAATTTTTATTTGATGATTTGGCTCGGCTAGCTCACCAGCCTGATTTAGCAATTCAAAAATAGACCTAAGTTGGCTGTAATCCCTTTTAGAGGAAAAGAACGAAAGAATAACGCTGAGTAAAAAGGCTATGCAGACCAGTAGTAAAAACAATTGCCGTATGGCGATGGAGCGGCTATATAACTCGTTGTAAGGAACCAGTGATAGGTATCTCCACCCGTTGTTTCGCTGACTTTCCGTTAGAGATGCAACATATGATTTCCCATTATGCGTGACTGCTTTTAAATAGAAGTGACTTCCAGCAGGTACTTCGCTTAAAAGGTAGAGTATATCTGTTAGGTCTTCTTCTTTGTTTTGAATAAGCAACTCTCCAGTAGTACTATCTACAAAAGCAATTATTTGATTGGGGTAAAGCGAAAGAGAGTCTAGGTAGTTCAAAATTTGTTTTACATGAAACTGTATTACCAATACCCCATCGCTGATGTTTCCTGCTGTCGGGGAATATAACTTTTTATAAACGGTCAACACCTTGTCTTCGTCGGCAAAGGCGTATGGCCTTAAGTAACGCAGTTCAAACCATATTTTACGTTTTGACTGTCGATAGCTCTCTAACCAGTCACAATCATAAAATCGGCGAGTATCTATTAGACCTACATCGGATGTGAGAAACCGATTATTTGAATTATCATAATACGTATATGCTGAGTGAAGATATATATTGGTATACACCATGTTTTGAAGATATATGGTGACATTCTGAGTGCTTTTTATGTCTGATTGAGAAAAACTATGTGTTCGAAATGCGTTCTTGAGCGATATTGCAATACTTGGATTTCTGGAAAGGTAAAGTGCTGCATTATCAGTAATTTGTTGCAGGGAGTCCATTTGCTGATTTATTTGATACAGTAAGTTTTGGTTGTTTGCTTGTGCTGCCTGCAATACTTCTTTATTAAATTGCCCCAATACATAAGGGCCAATTGTCATTACCGGTATCATAATTAAAATAAAGTGTTTTATAAAACTTTTTATAAAAAACTTTTGAACTATAGAAAAATGTTTATTAATCATCGACATTAGACACTCTCATTAAATAATTTTCCCTATATTCTTTTGGAGTAATGCCATAATATAGCCGAAATGAGCGCGTAAAGTTCTTGGCGTTGGTATACCCTACGTGAGCGCCAATCGCGTAAATTTTCATGGACGGGTCTTTTAGTAACTTCTTAGCGCTTTCCATTCGAATCTCCATTACATAATCTGAAAAGTTCTTCCCCGTTTTCTGTTTGTACAACTGGCTAATATAGCTTGAATTCAAGTATAATTTTTCCGACGCTTCTTTAAGACTGGCCGTTTGATAATGTTTATGTACATAATTGTTTATTTTGTGTATAAACGTGCTTTCATTTAATGAATCGCTTTCAAAAGGTGTATTGTATAGCTTTAAATCCAACTCGCGTTTTAGAGTTGTGAAGGTTTGAACAATTTCTTCATATTTTAGTGGCTTTACTAGGTAAAATCTCACACCATAAACAAACGCTTGACGGGCATATTCAAAGTCTCGATATCCGCTGAAAAATATAAGAATTGGTGGATTCTTGCTGGTTGCAACCCTTTGGGCGAAATCTAGTCCGGAAAGTACAGGCATACTAACATCACATAATACGACGTGTACCATGTGTTGTTCGAGAAACCGTAGTGCCTCAAGTCCGTTCTGCGCTTGACCTGCAACATTAAAGCCGACTTGCTCCCACGGAAAGCAGGTGCTTATAGTGTTTCGCGATAATTCTTCGTCATCAACAATAAGCAGTTCGTAAAGCATAACGATTTTCTTCCTTTCTTTACAGATACTCCTACAAGTTTATCATAAGTTAATTATCATTCAACGTCAATACATAGCACTCAATTAACAAAGAATAGATGCTCACCTAAAAAAATGATACCTTTTGCTTGAAATTTAACCATGAATAATGATACCTTTTCAAAACGCAGCACGTTACATAATCTACATAAAAACTGTATAATGCTTATATGTTATTGGCGAATTTACAAAATATTAGGAGATGAAAGAATGAAAAAAATAAAAAAAGTAGCATCTTTGTTAATAGCAACAGCTATGGTACTTACGCTGGCGGCGTGTGGGCAGTCCGCTGCACAAAGTGGAGAAAGTTCAAACTCTGCCGCAAGCACCACAGCAGCTACATCTACAGATGAGAAAACTAAATCAACACAGGGCAAAACCATGCGATTTGCGTGGTGGGGTGGGGACAGCAGACACCAAGCAACATTGGCTGCAATTGAAAAATATCACGAGCTAAATCCAGGTGTTAAAATCGAGGCGGAATATCAAGGATATGACGGATATTATGAAAAAATAGTGACCATGCTTTCCAATGGAACTGCGCCTGATATTTTTCTCTTTATGCGCGATTGGGCGTCGGAAATACAGGGCGAAAATAAGTATCTTGCCGACCTAAATGAGGTTGGTGTTGATTTATCAGGAATTGAAAAAAGCTTTTTGGACGCTAACGCCGCTGTAAATAACCAGATTGTATTATTCCCTGCAACAAGCGGAGGCGAAGTCCTTTACTTTAATACAGACTTCGTAAAAAAACATAATATTGATATATCCGTTCAGCTAACATGGGATAGCTTGATGGAATATGGGCAAAAGGTGAATCAAGCAAACCCCGATGAATACTTAATGACTGCTGATGTGGACGTATTAGGCAAGCTAGTTATGTGTGAATATTTATCACAGCTTACAGGTAAGCCCATGCTGAATGACGATTACACATTAAATGTAACACAGCAACAGATTCAACAGGCTTTTGAACTGATTGTGAAGCTATACGAAACAAATACATTGGAGCCATTTGGAGAAAGCGCAGTTTTTGTGGGGCAGATGGACCAAAATATAAAGTGGGTTAATGGTCAAATTGGTATGCTGCTAGATGTTGGTGGTTCAGCACAAAAATATGAATCCTCGACGAAAGCTCCTGTGGACTGCGTTGCTATTCCAACAATGAAAGACGCGCTGTGCTCTGGCGTCAATTACAGTGGAAATCGTGGCTTTGCTCTCAATGCAGCCTCTCCTAATTTAGCAGATGCAGCAAAATTCCTGGATTGGTTGGAAAATTCAGAGGAAGCAGCGATTCTCCTAAAGGATTGCCAAGGCGTACCTGCCAGCCCCGAGGCAGTTGAGGCATTGGAAAAAAATAATCTTATTAATAAATTACTGCTAAAAGCACAAAAAATAGCGCAGCCCAATTCGTACACAAAAAATGCCGCTACAGGAAATGCGGAAGTAGAAACCCTGAAAAAAGATGCGATTCAGCAAGTAATCTATGGCGAGATTACTCCTGAACAAGCGGCAAAAGGCCTTGTGGAAGACATTCAGAAACTTTCCTCAAAATAAATCTTAAATGTGGGACAGGATTCGTCCTGTCCCATTTTTTATGTCCCAGTTTACATTAAGAAAGGGCGGAGTAAAATGTTGCGAAATAACAGTCTCCCTAAAAACTGGCAATGGGGCTTTTTATTTATAAGTCCATGGTTGCTTGGGTTTTTGCTGTTTCAGCTTTATCCTCTGCTGGCATCACTGTATTTTTCTTTCACTGACTACATGATTGTAA
>JAVBKH010000189.1:0-5146 GCA_031554155.1 Oscillospiraceae bacterium | reverse complement strand
GGTATTGTAGCGGCGCTTGCCGTTGCATTTGTCATTGCGATTTTGCTCTCGCGTATGGTGTTTACGCCAATGAACAGACTTAAACTCGTCATGGGCAAGGTTGAGCGCGGCGACCTTGACGTTTTAGCACCCGTGGACAGCGACAACGAAATCGGCCAGTTTTCCCGCGGATTCAACGTTATGATACGGCAGCTTAAGCAACTGATGGAAAGCGCGCTGCAAAACGAAAAAGCCAAGCGCAAAGCAGAGCTTGCCGCACTACACGCCCAAATCAACCCCCATTTTTTGTACAACACCCTGGACGCTATTGTCTGGATGGCCGAATTCAATCCGCCTGAAGCCGCAGAAATGGCGCAGCGACTTGCAAAACTGTTTCGTCTTGCCCTTGGCAAAGGCGTGGATATTGTGACAATCGAGCAAGAAATTGAGTATGTGGAACATTACCTTTCAATACAAATTATGCGCTACAAAAGCAAATTTGAGTACCGTGTGGAGTGCGAGCCAGAAGTAGCCGCTTGCCTTATACCAAAGCTTGTGGTGCAGGTGCTTGTGGAAAATGCAATTTATCACGGCATAAAGCCAAAGCGGCAGAAGTGCTTTCTTTTAGTCAAGGCGCAGCGCGAGGGAGACGCGGTTGTAGTTCAAGTGGTCGACGACGGCGTTGGCGTGACAAACGAAAAACTTATCGAGATTTTTGACCAAAGCTACAAGCCAAACAAAGCTTGGGGCGGAATCGGCGTCAAGAACGTTCGAGAGCGATTGAAACTTTACTTTAGCGAGGATTCAGGCCTTGAATATTACAGCGTGCAAGGCGCAGGCACTCTTGCGGAAATCCACGTTCCGTTTATCACGGACAACCCCACCGCCGAGACAAAGTAGCTTGCTTAAAATATTGCACAAAAGTGGATAAAAAAAAGACTTCACGCAAGACATTGCATGTGTTAAAGTGTAAGTGGAAAGTTTTGTATAAATGATAAGACTTAAATTGAGGAGGTCAACGCAATGAACTTAAGCAAACAACAAAAGCTCGACAGACTTCGCGCAACACTTGCCCACAAAGAGGGCGACCGTGTGCCTGTGTCCGACTTTTTCTGGACAGGATTTATGAACAAGGCCAAGGCAAAATGGGGCGACGACTTGGATATTCACCGCAAATTTGACCTTGACTATATAGTAATCAACCCTAATATGGACCCCGTAATTCAAGATTTTGAAATACTTGAAGAAAAAGGCGAAGATATTTTGGTGCGCACAGGTTTTGGCGCAACAATAAAACGAAGCGGCGCGCTGCCTATGCCACATTTCGACAGCTTTTCTGTAGAAGAACCCGAAGAAATGGCTGACTTTGTGATTGAGCCTGCCAACGACAAGCGCAGACTTTACCGCACAGGCGACGACCAGATAAACGGCCTCGGTGACGCACTAAACCGCAACACCCCAAGTTGGAATGAGCGCGTTGACAAATACGTGGAGGATTTTCCTGTATTTGGCTCTGTTTGCGAAGGTTACGAGTATTTGTGGCGATGTGTCGGCACTGAAAATTCGCTTATCTGGATGCTACTTGAACCCGAACTTTTTGCGGACTTCATGAAGCGTGTTGGCGATTTTATTGTAGGACTTGCGGAATACCAAATCGCAGAAAGCCGCGGAAGACTTTCTGGCATGTACATATGGGGCGACGTTGCCTATGTTAACGGTATGATGTTCTCCCCAGAAGTTTGGCGCGAACACTTTAAGCCAATCGTCAAGCGCGTTATTGATTTATGCCACAAAAACGACCTTATGGTCATTTACCACGGTTGCGGCGACGCACGCAGAATCTACGAAGATTTCATCGAAATAGGGCTTGATGGCTACAACCCCGTCGAGGTCAAGGCACATCTTGATATTGTTGAGATGAAAAAGCAATTCGGCGAAAGGCTTGCTTTTGTAGGCAACTTTGATGTACGCGAGCTTGAAAGCGGCGACAAAAACAGAATCAAAAAGCAGGCATTATACAAGCTGCAAAGTGCAGTTGGCGGAGGCTGGATTTGCCAGTCAGACCATTCTGTTTCAAGCGATGTAGACCCCGACTCCTACGCGTACATGGTGGAAATACTTCGCGAATACGGCAAATATCCGCTTGACCTTGCAAAAATCCAAGCAGAACTTTCAAATCTATAGGAGGAAGAAATATGACCCCACGCGAGCGAATTTTAGCGAGCATAGACCACAAGCAGCCAGACCGCGTACCACTTGACTTGGGCGCGACCCCCAGCTCTGGAATTTCGGCCATTGGCTACAATAACCTCAAAAAACATCTAGGCATAACCGACGGCCACACCCGCGTTTACGACGTTGTGCAGCAACTTGCACAGCCCGAGGACGTAATTCTCGACCGCTTTGGAGTTGACGTTATCGACATCGGTCGCGCATTCAATGATAAGAACAGCGACTGGTACGACATCACGCTTGCAGATGGCAGCGCAGCGCAATATCCTGCATGGTTTAAGCCCGAAGCAAAACCAAACGGAGACTATATCTTCACTGACGAGGACGGCACACAAATTGCGAGAATGCCAGTTGGCGCAACTTTTTTTGACCAGACTTGTTTCCCGTATGTTGACGGCTTTCCCGCAGACTTTAGCGACCTTGACAAGCAGATGAGGAAGGTTCTGTGGCAGAGATTGGCTCACAGTCCTTGGGATAACGCGGGCGAGAGCGGCTTTTACGAGAGACTGCGCGAAAAAGCGTTGTTCTTGCGCCAAAACACAGACAAAGCCCTGCTAATGGTTTGCGGCTGCAATCTGTTTGAGTGGGGAACGTTTTTAAGACGAATAGACAATTTTTTGATGGACATTTACTCCGAGCCAGAGGAAGTGGAAAAGCTGCTTGACGAGCTTATGGTGCGGCATTTGCGCACGCTTGAGAACGTTTGCAAGGCAGTGGGCGATGTTGTAGACATTTTGCGCTTTGGTGATGATTTAGGCATGGACACAGGGCCGTTCATGTCGCCAGAAATATATCGCGAGCTGTTTAAACCGCGCCACAAGCAGCTTTGTGAGTATGTCCACAAGAATAGCTCAATGAAAACATTTCTGCATTCCTGCGGCTCAATTCGCCTTTTGATGGGCGACTTAATCGAAGCAGGCTACGACATCATTAACCCTGTGCAAACAAGCTCCCGCGGAATGGACCCTGCCGAGCTAAAGCGCGAATTCGGCAAAGACATCACGTTTTGGGGTGGCGGTTGCAACACTCGCGAAATTTTAAACCGCGCCACACCGCAGGAAGTCTACAGCTACACTAGCCGTATGCTCGAAATATTTATGCCAGGCGGCGGCTTTGTGTTCAATCAAGAGCACAACATAATGCCAGATGTTCCGCCAGAAAATATTCTTGCTATGTATCGCGCTGTAGCGGAGTTCAAATAGTCCAACAGAGACTGTTTGCAAAAGGCAAGTCGCACAAGTATGAATTAACATAAAAATAATAAATCAAAACAGGAGCCAAACATCTTGGCTCCTGTTTTGTATGTTGTATTTTTACGATATTAATACCTAAATAATTATTCTTTTCTCTTGGCAACGTAGTCGGGCTTTGTAAGCCTATCAAGTATATGAACAAGGTTCGCAATTTCGGGCTTGGAAAGTTGGTCGTCAGCACCAAGCTGCTCGCCCTTAAAGCGCATTGCTTCGTCGATAAGCGACGAGAAAATGATGACAGGAATTTCTCTAAGTATGTTGTCTTCTTTGACAAATTTTGTAAGTCTGTGGCCGTCCATTTGCGGCATTTCAATGTCGGTTACGATACAAGCAACATGGTTTTTAATCGGGTCTCCAGATGTCTTGGCTTCCTTGAGGAAATTCCAAGCCTCTTCGCCGTTATCTGCCTTAATTGTGTTTACATAGCCTGCTTTGTGCAGCGATTCCTTGATAAGCTTGGAAAGGAGCATTGAATCCTCTGCCACAAGAATAGGCAGATTACTGCGCTGACGCTCACCCAGAACGTCAATATCAGAGACTTGTATCCCAGTTTCGGGGCTAATCTCCGAAATGATTTTTTCAAAGTCCAAAATGGAAATAAGACGGTCTTGATATTCAGCGATACCTGTTGCAACGCCTTCTTCTCCACCGTATATTATTTTGTCCGGCTTTTGAATTTTTGTCCAAGAAATGCGGTCAATGTCCACAACTGTGTGGACGTGAAACGCAAATTGCAACTGGTTAAAATTAGTTAAAATAAAAATATCACGGGTAGTATCCTCGGAAGGTGGCAAATTCAAATATCTTGCAAGGTCAATAACTGTTATAACTTGGTCGCGCGGTTTAAAGATACCTTCAATATCGGCATGGGCGTTTTGCATTGGTTTTACGGGGCTCGATTGCATAATTTCCGTAACTTTTGCGACGTTTATACCAAAAAGCTGACCCGAAATCGTAAATTCCATGATTTCAAGTTCATTTGTACCGGACTCAAGCAAGATTTCCGTTTGTTTATCCATTTTCATAAAAAATTTCCCCCGCCTTATTGAGTTATATTATCATTATATCACTAATCTTGAAAAATTCCAGTCATAATCCAAAATAATTCATATTTTTTTGTTTTTTTTCGTGATTGACAACAAATGTAAAGCGTGCTATACTAAAAAAGTAAAGCATGCTTTACATAAGCTTGGGGGTGAAGACTATAGAAAATAATATCGCTCAATTGAGAAAGCAGCGAAAAATCACTCAAGAAGAACTTGCAAAAGCAGTACAAGTAACGCGGCAAACAATAATCTCGCTTGAAAATGGTCGCTATAACGCGTCGTTGTTGCTCGCGCACAAAATCGCCGTGTTTTTCGGGCTTGCCATTGAAGAAATTTTTATATTTAATGAAGAATACTAATTATTGCCCATTTGGGGGGTTGTCATTTTCCCACGGTGCAGCGGGCGGCGGTGGCGGTGCTTTTTCAATTTCCCAATCAGCGGGCGGGTTTGGCGCAACAGGCGGCATCGGTTGCACTGGCTGCATCGGCTGCACTGGCTGCATAGGTTGGTGAATCTGCTGCGAATATTGCGGCGGTTGATATTGCGGCGGGTTTGCGGGATTTTGGTATTGCGGGGGAGGTGGAGGCGGTGCATAATTTGCGCCGTTTACAGGTGGCTGCTGATACTGCTGATAT
>JAVBKH010000228.1:0-2949 GCA_031554155.1 Oscillospiraceae bacterium | reverse complement strand
AAGCTTTGTTCGCGCAACTTCCACAGTCGGCATACCCTGTTCGAGATTTATTATTGTTGCTGCCATTATGTAATCCCCTGTCGTTATGTATAAAATTATATCACATTTAGCGATAATTTGTTACGTTAAATAAATGTCAATTTTAAAACCATAAAAAGGGCAGACGGTTTTTTCGTCTGCCCTTTGTTAATTCTATTGCTTGGCTGACGCGGATTCTTCCGACGACGAGCTTGATTTTGCTTTAGGCTTTGCAGACTTAGACGAAGAAGATGCAGACTCTGGTTCGCTCTCACTTGAGCTGCTTTTCTTTGTGCCGCTTTTCTTTGAACTGCTCTCATTGGAGCTTGCGGATTCTGCGGAAGATTCAGACTTCGCGCCCTTCTTGGAACTTGCTGATTCTTCGGAAGATTCAGATTTTGCGCCCTTTTGGGAGCTTGCGGATTCTGCGGAAGATTCAGACTTCGTGCCCTTTTGGGAGCTTGTGGTTTCTTCACTCGCTTCTGTATTGCTGCTTGGGCCAATATCAGCAGGCAAGGTTGGTGTTTCTAAAATTTGCACCTTTTCGCCCTTTAGCGCTGCCACATATTCTTCTAGGCAAAATCCCTTTGCTTTCATAAGCTTGGCGTTTTCCTCGCCAACATAGCGATAATGCCACGGCTCATATATAATGCCTGTGTACTTTTGCTTGTCTTTGGGGAATCTAAGCACCATGCCGTACTTATACGCATTCTTATTAAGCCATTTAAATGCAGGCGTGTTTTCAAATCCCGCGTCAAGGTTCGTGTATTTTGGTGTGACGATATCCATGGCAAGGCCTGTATGGTGCTCGCTTGTTCCAGGTTTTGCCACAATTGTTGCGGCCACTGCAATAGCGTCCTTTTCGTTTTTGCCTCTATTAATGTATTCCTGCTTTTTCTCGGCAAAAAGTTCCTCTTGCTTGTCAACGGAGCGGTATGCAGAGCAAATTGTCAATGTTATTCCGCTTTGTCTGGCGTCGTTGAACATTCGCTTAACGTTGTCCGCAATGCGCTTGTCAACGCGGTAAGTCTCGGTGATTGTCTCAAGTTCTGGGACATAGCCGCTTGGCAAGGAGTGGACAGAGTTTACAAGTAAAAGCTTCCAATCCTCGGAGTTAGGCTCGGCTTTTGCGGGCTTTGACTCCGCCTTGGACGACGATTCGGGTTTTGCTGAAGACGATGGTTCAGCCTTAGACGAAACTTCGCTAGACGATGACGAAGCCAAATCCTTTGTGTAGCGCGCTGCATTGCCGATAAAAAGCCTTGTATAGGCAAGCCAACCAACGCCGCCGAAAATTGCAACAAATACGGCAATTATCAGAAAGCGTCTAAAAACAAATTTACCTTTAAGCGTAGTTTTTTTCTTTTTTGACATAATTTAATTCCTCATAAGTTCATTTACATTGAATCACAACAACAATAAAAAGTCAATGTATTTATCATTTTTTGACTTGGTAAAGAATAGACATTAGGGACAGGGTATTTTGGGGGAGGGCATTTTATGGCAAATTACAGCGGCAGCGAGCGGCTATACCGCGTGCGCACACGGAATGTGAGAGAAGACCTGCCACGTCAAGACGCAGTGGCTTCGGCTTTGACAGCGCAAGTGGTTTTATGTATATTGCTGATTCTTTGCTTTCTCCTTGTAAAAAAGATTGACGCTACAGCTTACGGCGAAATTAAGCAGGAATACAGCAGTATGCTAGTGGACAAAGGCGAAATGACCAAGTTAAAAGAATGGGTACTTGCCCGAAACATCAAAGCAGAGGGAATTTTCATTTGGTTTGAGCAGTTCGCCAATGAGCTAAAGCCCAATACAGAAGAAAAAGCCTTTGACCTTTCAAATGCGGAAGATGAACCAATCGACGAGCCGCAAAGTAAAGTTGCAGACACCCCTGCAAGTATTATCGAGGACGAGGGCAAACAAGCAGGAGACTTGCCGCTGCAAATGGAATTCGATTATCTCAAAGAAAATGAAGAAGTACTGTACATGTCGGCAGCGGGTGGCTTAAACCCCGTCAATGTCGACGACATCTCGAATATGGAAATACCGCCGAAAGGCTCAACGCTTATGCCCGTATATTTGAACAGCAAAATCAAGCCGCCAGTTTCTGGCGTGATAACCTCGGGCTTTGCGTATAGATACCACCCTGTGACGGGAACAAGCGATTTTCACACAGGCATTGATGTTGCCGCAAATGAGGGCACACCGATTTTGGCGGCGTTGCCTGGTGAGGTTGTAGAAGTTGGTGAGTCACAGGTGTATGGTAATTATATTGTTCTTCAACACGCGAGTAATCTTAGAACATCGTATGCACATTGTAGCAAGATTCTCGCGAGTGAGGGAATGGCGGTGCGGCAAGGCGAGCGAATCGCGCTGGTAGGAGAGACTGGCGTGGCGACGGGGCCGCACCTGCATTTTTCAGTTATAGTCGACGGTGAATTCACTGACCCGCGCTGGGTTTTGAAAGACTATATTAAAGTGGTAGAATGATTACCATAAAACTTGGACCGCTTAATCTAAGCTTTAGCTTTTGGTTTTTTGCGGTGGTTGCACTGTTTGCCGCAACTAACACAAGCTCTCTTGTGTTTTACATGGCCTTGCCAATTTTGCTGCATGAGCTTGGCCATCTTGCAGCAATTGCAATTTGTCGGGTAAAAATCGAAAGCGTAAGCTTCACAGCTTTTGGAGTTAACATTAAACGGCAAAAGCTAAACGAGATTTCTCGCGAAATTTTTATTAGTCTTGCGGGTGTTGCCGCAAATTTACTTGTGGCGTTAGCTTTGCACTTTGCTGCATTCCAGTCTATGCGAATAATGCTGCTAATTTCAGCAAATTTTGCCGTTGCAATATTTAACCTGCTGCCTATTGGCGACCTTGACGGCGGCGAAATTACGAGAATGTTATCCCAATATTATTTTAAACCACGGC
>JAVBKH010000042.1:0-5262 GCA_031554155.1 Oscillospiraceae bacterium | reverse complement strand
GTCTGCGGCTAAAAGTCCGCCCAAGTTTGAGGCATGGGGCGCCAACGCTCCCCTAACCAAAAACTCCTTTAATTTTTCATCAACAAAATAGCCGCCAGCAAAAATCGGGGGAGTCAATCCTCCACGTCCAACCACACAGCTAAAAGTCTGAACATTCACGTTGTGACGCAAAAGCGCGTCAGTTACGCACTGTTTGCGGAAATCGTATTGGTCGTAAATTGTGGGGAAGACTTGAAGCTCGCTTGCGGTGTGTTCAATATTTTCGCTGAAAATCTGGTTTTCGTCCTCAAATAAGCCAAGCTTCGTGGAGGTTGAGCCTGGATTTATCACGAAAATATTGTAACTCATGCTCACCTCAAAATTTAGTTATTATAATAATGTAGCATTCTCAATTATATCGGATATTTCGAGAAAAACATCCAAAACATCGGGGTCAAACTGTGTACCGCTGCTCTGCCTCATAATATGAAGCGCTTCTGCGTGGGAGTATGCGGGTTTGTAGCAACGTGCACTAACCAATGCATCGTAAACGTCAACAACTGACGAAATTCGTGCAGCTAACGGGATTTCTTCGCCTTTTTTTGAATCTGGGTAGCCTTTTCCGTCCCAACGTTCATGGTGCGAACGACAAATCTCGTGCGCGCAGTCAAGGTATCCTGCCAAATCAATTGCGTCCTTTGAAATTGAGTCTATGATGTCGCTGCCAATTTCAGTGTGGCGTTTGATTATCTCGAATTCGTCAGGCGTGAGTTTGCCAGGTTTAAGCAGAATATCGTCTGGTATGCCAATTTTACCGATGTCGTGCAAAGGAACGGCTTTGACAATTGAATTACAGAAGTCGTCTGAGATTTTGTCGCGAAATTTTTCAGAGACTGACAGATGCTCTATCAAAATTTTTGTAAGCTCAATTGTTCTGCGAATATGCATACCTGATTCTAGGCTGCGGTACTCGATAATGGTCGCAAGAGTTTCAAGAGTACGTTCGTGCGTTTTGATAAGTTCTTCGTTCTTCTGCACAAGTTGGTTTTCGAGCCGTTCGCGGTAACGGCAAAGCTCTAGGTGATTATTAAGTCGCGCGAGCACAGTTTCAGGTTCAAAGGGTTTTGTTATGTAATCAGCGGCACCTGCACTTAGCCCGCGTGATTCATCTTCAGTAGCGTCTGACCCTGTGATAAACAAAACTGGAATTTGGGCAGTCATCGGGTCAGCCTTGATTCTCTCAAGCACCTCAAAACCGCCGATGTCGGGCATAATAACATCAAGTAATACAGCCTGCGGCTTGCTTTGACGCACAAACAATATATCAAGTGCTGCTTTGCCGCCATCAGCTTCAAGAACCAGAAAGTCAGGCTCAAGAATCTCCCGCAGAATCTCTCTGTTAATGTCGACATCATCGACAATAAGAATTGTATCCATACAAAAAACTCCCTTATATCCACACTAATTAAAAAAAATCGCAATAATACATCACTCATTATATATCATTTTCATGATAAACGCAATAGGTAATTTTTTTGTATATTGACATTATAAGGACGTTATGTTACGCTGAAAGTTAAAATTGGGGAAGTGATTACAGTCGAAGCCAGTCTGGGTCTGTCACTGAAATTGGGAATTAAAATTGGGGATAAAGTTGCTATAGTCGGCTGTGGCGGGAAAACCTCGACAATGTACCGACTGGCAGAAGAAAATCGCAATAAATCGGTGCTTATCGGCACAACAACTCACATATTCCCACCATCAAAATATTTTTGCGACTTTGAGACGGCGAATTGCGACACTGCAAAAGTCGGAGTTACTTTGATTAGTGCAGGCGTTAAAAACGGCAAGGTGCTGCCGCCCAATGAAGCAAAGCTTTCCCAAGCTGCTGCGATGTTTGACTATGTTTTTATTGAAGCAGATGGCTCGAAAATGCTGCCATTAAAAGGCTGGGCAGACCATGAGCCTGTAATTCCAAGCTTTTGCACTGCGACAATCGGGGTTGCAACTCCTAGCCCTGTTGGCGAGATTTTGTCTGAAAAAAATACTTTAAGGCTGCCGCTGTTTTGCGAAATTGCAGGTGCAAAAGTGGGTGATGTAGTTACGCCAAAGCATATTGCCAACATGATTGCACACACTCAAGGCATGTTTATGAAATCAGTAGGTAGAAAAATTTTGCTGATAAACCACGACGATAACCAAAAAAGTTATGATGATGCAATAAAAATAATTAATTGTCTGCCAGAAAGTTTTAAAGCAAAGCTTGCAAAAGTTGTTGCGTTTTGTTTAAATTCGAACAATCAATGCCAACGTGAGGGGGGAAATTATGATTAGCGAGAGTATTCTCGATGATGTTGTGATTGTGCGTGGTGGTGGAGACATCGCGACAGGGACAATCCAAAAGCTTTGGCGAGCAGGAATGAAGTTGCTAGTTCTCGAAGTCGCAGAGCCAACGGCAATTAGGCGCACAATTGCGCTTAGTGAAGCCGTAAAGTATGGCACTGCAACAGTGGAGGGAATGACCGCAATTCGCATAGAAAAAGCAGATGATTGCAGCGGAATATGGCAGCATGGCGATATCCCCGTTATAGTTGACCCAACTGGCGCGAGCATCGCACAAATGCAGCCAATTGGCGTGGTTGACGCGATTTTAGCAAAGAAAAACCTTGGCACAAACGCAAATATGGCGCCGATTGTCATTGCGCTAGGCCCTGGTTTTATTGCACCGAGCGACGCGCATATTGTGGTCGAGACAATGCGTGGTCATACGCTTGGCAGCTTAATTTTTTCTGGTTCTGCGCTGCCAAATACGGGCACACCCGCCATGATTGGCGGCCGAGCAGCCGAACGAGTTTTGCGCGCACCATGTGATGGCAAGGTTGATGCACTGCACCAAATTGGCGACATCTTGCACGAGGGCGACGAAGTGTTCAAAGTGGCGGAAAAAGCGGTAACGGCACCATTCAGCGGTATTTTACGCGGAATTATCGAGGACGGCATTGAAGTTACACAAGGCTTTAAGATTGCGGATATTGACCCAAGGCTCGACAGCGATTGCAACACAATTACTGACAAGGCGCGGTGCTTGGGCGGCGCGGTGCTTGAGGCTTATTTGTATTTGAGAAGAAAACTGTAAAAACAAAGTACCGCCGAGGTCTTCGGCGGTACTTTGTTTTTAAAATACCTAAAAATAAAATTTTTGTTTTTTCGTTCTGCTAATGCCACGGTAAACGTTTATACCAATTGATACGATTACAGCGGTAAAGAGCAGAAATGGCATAAGCAAACGGCTATATTTCTCGTCACTTGAGAGCAGCTCTGTCCACAACTTATCCATTAGTAGCGACGTTTCGTGCGGCAACTCGTTAAAATATTCTGCATTTTTTATCACATCTTCGGGCGGGTAGGCAACAGGGTTAGATGTAATTTCCTCGTCGAGCAGGTAAAATGCCGCACTGTTCGGCGTAGCATAGCCAATATATTCGGAGTTTGCTGCGGAAATTTGAGGTTCACACAAAAAATTGATGTACATTTCCGCGGCTTCTTTTTGCTTACTGCCCTTTGGAATACATGCTGCATCAACGAAAATGTTTACGCCTTCCTTAGGCGTGGCAAAGGCAAGGTCGGGGTTTTGCTCAATCATCGTGATTGCGTCGCCCGCGTAGTACGGTGCGAGAGCTGCTTCGCCGCCAAGCATTTTGTCGAAAATTTCGTCCATGACATAGGCTTGTACAAGCGGTTTTTGAGCTTTTAGACGTTCGAGGCTTGCTCGAAGTTCGCTTTCGTTGGTGGTGTTCAGCGAATATCCAAGACTTTTTTGCGCGATTCCAAAAGCGTCGCGCGGGTTCGAGAACATCAAGATTTGCCCCATATACTTTTCGTCCCAAAGAATATTCCAGCTATCAACCTCGTCAAAAACGAGGTTTTTATTGTAGATTATTCCTGTGACGCCCCACATGTAGGGGACAGAAAATGCGTTAGTATGGTCGTAAGAAGGCTTGAGAAAGTTTTCTCCTGTGTTTGAAAATGCGGGAATATTCGAGAAATCAAGTGGTTCGAGCATGTCTTCTGAAATCATTCGAGCAATCATATAGTCAGACGGCAAGATAACGTCGTAGTTCGACGCGCCACCTTTAAGCTTTGAGTACAGCTCCTCGTTTGTCGCGTAGGTGGAGTAATACACCCGAATTCCTGTAAGCTCCTCAAACTCCGCGTTGACGTTTGTGGTTTCGTCAGAGCCATCGGAAACATATTCGCCCCAGTTGTAAACATTTATCGAAATTCCGTCGTCCTTGAAGCGGGTGTAGTAACTTTCGGGCGTGGTCAAATCCTCCATTGCCGCAGACGCGGGAAAAACCAGTGTTGCAGCTATCAAGGCAATTATTGCAAGTGCAACCGCTTTTTTTGCGAATCTAGGCACGTCCAACGCCTCCAATCCGCTTTTTGGCAAGCTTTTCGCGCCGAGCGTCATTGATGTTGATTCCAAGTAAAACGACCAAGACAACGACGAAAATTATCGTCGAGATTGCGTTGACTTCTGGGCTGACTTTGCGTCTTGTCATGGAGAAAATAGTGATTGGAAGCGTTTGCGATGTTGGGC
This sequence comes from Oscillospiraceae bacterium, assembly GCA_031554155.1. Lineage (GTDB taxonomy): Bacteria > Bacillota > Clostridia > Oscillospirales > Ruminococcaceae > WRAV01. The sequence goes on along the minus strand of JAVBKH010000042.1, from coordinate 683 downwards.
CGCTTACAAAATAGCTGATGATAAAATCATCTAGCGACATGGTAAGCGAGGTCAAAAACCCTGCCACAATTCCTGGGAAAATGTCTGGGACAACGACCTTGGAAAAGGCCTGCCATTCGTTACAACCAAGGTCCAGAGCCGCTTCGTAGATATTTTTGTCCATTTGGCGTAGTTTAGGCATTACATTTAGTATAACATAAGGTATACAAAACGTAATATGCGCGAGAATCAGAGTAATATAGCCAAACTCCAGAACAGGAAATGCTGTGCCAAGTGCTGTGTTCATATGCTCTATAATAGACTGCATAGACACAAATAACAGCATGAACGATACACCTGTGACAATCTCTGGATTTATAATCGGAAGATAGGTGAAGTTGAGCATCACGGATTTAAGCCATTTGTTCATGTTAGAAAGGCCAATTGCGGCAGCAGTGCCGATAACAGTAGCGCAGAGCGACGAAATTATCGCGATAATCAGCGTGTTCCACAGTGACTGGAGTATCAGCTCATTTGTGAAAAGTCGCTTGTACCAGTCGAGCGTGAAGCCTGTGAAGTATGAACGGGATTTGCTTTCATTAAAGGAATAGACTATCATCACGACGATTGGAATATAGAAAAAGGCCATGATAAAGCTGATATAAGTCTTGGCATACCATTTCATTTTCTTCGTCATAGCAACA
>JAVBKH010000220.1:0-3539 GCA_031554155.1 Oscillospiraceae bacterium | reverse complement strand
TCTGTTGTAACAATTGTGCTGCCGCTGCGCTTTTTTGCGGCTGTTGCGCCACAAATAGCGAGATTGTTTCCTTCTGTTCCGCCAGAGGTGAACACAATCTCATCGCGTGAGCAGCCAAGCGCCGCCGCCACTTGTTCGCGGGCGGCGGTAAGGCGGCTTTCAGCTTCAATGCCTTTTTTGTGAAGCGAGGACGGGTTACCGTAGTCATTCAGCATCAAATCAAGCGCAACCTGCGCGGAAGATTCATCAACGCGGGTTGTTGCGCAGTTATCCAAGTATATTTCCATTTAATTAAACCAATCTTATTTTATACTTTGTGTAATAAATCTGTGTAAGTCGGCATAGGCCAAGCAGTTGCCGCCACAATTTGCTCCAGGCTGTCGGCAGCGTCGCGAAGCTTTTGCATTTGCGGACGCACAACCTCGTGCATGAATTCCGCTTGAGCGCGCAGCTCCGCTTTCGGCGCGGTTTCGTGGCACGATATTTTTAAATCTTGGCATGAGGCGTCAAGTTCGTCTATTAGCTTTGCAAGGCGGTCAATATGGGCGAAAACAGCGCGATTGTGGCAGCCTGCCGCCTTTGCGGCGTTGTAACTTGCTGCGATTTCTCCGAGATAAGTTACACATGCGGGGAAAATTTGGCGCTGCACCATTTCAAGCATTGTTTCCGCTTCTATCGAGACGACCTTGACGAAATTTTCAAGGGAAATATCGTAGCGTGAGCGACATTCGGTCTCATTTAGCACGTTATGGCGCGAGAAAAGCTCGATGTTTTTTTCTTCGACCAAGCAGCCCAACGCGTCCAAGGTCGAATTCATAATTGGCAGACCGCGACGACGCGCCTCGCTCGCCCATTCCTTGGTATAGTTGTTGCCGTTAAATATGATTTTGCCGTGGTCTTTCACGGTGTCGGCTATGATGTTAGCGATTTCTCGCGGAACGTCGTCACAGCCTTCGAGTCTGTCAGCAAAGCGGGTGAAAGCGTCGGCAACGCCTATGTTCAAGACAACATTGCAAAAGGCAATTGACTGGGAAGCGCCTGGCATACGGAACTCGAATTTGTTGCCAGTAAATGCAAATGGAGATGTTCGATTGCGGTCAGAGTCGTCCTTTGTAAGGTTTGGCAGCACTGATAAACCTTCGTTGATTTCCGCGAGATTTCGCACATCTGGGCTTATATTGTACGCGATTGCGTTGAGGATTCCGTGGAGGTTTTCGCCTAAAAACATTGAGATTATCGCAGGCGGAGCTTCATGGCCGCCAAGTCTGCAATCATTTGCGGGGGTTGCGGCCGAAAGCCTCAACAAATCTGCATGAGTATCGACAGTTTCGATAATTGCGCATAGCGTGAGTAGGAAAAGTTTATTTTCCTCGGGGTGCTTGCCAGAATCAAGAAAATTTATGCCATCGTCGGAGGCTAGTGAAAAATTATTGTGCTTGCCCGACCCGTTAACGCCCTCAAACGGCTTTTCGTGCAGGAGACACGCAAGCCCATGTTTTTTCGCAGTGACGCGCAAAACGTCCATCGTGAGCAGGTTGTGGTCACATGCGATGTTGTCGGTCTCGTAAATCGGCGCAAGCTCATGCTGACACGGTGCGGCCTCGTTGTGCTTCGTCTTTGCGGGCACGCCCAAGCTCCAAAGCTGCTCGTCAAGCTCGTGCATAAAGTCGGACACGCGCACGCGTAATCTGCCACAATAGTGGTCGTCAAGCTCCTGCCCTTTTGCGGGTTTGTGGCCGAAAAGTGTGCGCCCACAAAGCTTTAAATCAAGACGTTGCTCGTATAACTCGCGGTCCACCAAGAAATATTCTTGCTCCGCGCCTGCCGTTGGCAAAACGATTTTTGCTGTCGTGTTGCCAAGTGCGCGCAAAACGCGAAGTGCCTGTGGTGCAAGCGCCTGCATTGAGCGCAAAAGCGGTGTCTTAGCGTCCAAGGCTTCGCCTGTGTAGGCCGAAAAAGCCGTGGGTATAAACAAAGTTCCGTCGCGGACGAAAGCGGGGCTTGTGGGGTCCCAAGCCGTGTAGCCGCGGGCTTCAAACGTAGCGCGAAGCCCACCGCTAGGAAAGGACGAAGCGTCTGGCTCGCCGCGGACGAGAGCTGTGGACGAAAACTCCGACACCACTTTGCCCTCGCCAGTGGGGCTTAAAAATGAGTCATGTTTGCCTGCTGTTCTGCCGCTCAACGGCTGAAACCAATGGGAATAATGGGTCGCTCCCTGTGAAATTGCCCAGTCCTTCATGGTTGTTGCAACAACATCTGCAATTTCGGGGTCAAGGGGCTTGCCAAGCATACTTGTTTCTTTAAGGCTTTTGTAGACCTTGGCGGGCAGTCTAGCTCGCATCACGCTGTCGTTGAAAACTTTTGAGCCGTAGATTTCGGTGATTTCCATTAAAGACCTCCAGTCAGTGCGCTATAGCAGGTGAATAGCGTTATGCTCACATTCTTCTATCATCGTCTCGGGCCAAACCGACGCTTGAACTTCGCCAATATGCGCTTTTTGAAGCAAAAGCATACAAATTCGTGATTGCCCAAGGCCTCCGCCGATTGTCAGCGGCAGCTCGTCTGCGAGAATCATTTTGTGGAAAGTGAAGCTGCGGCGGTCATCACAGTTTGCAAGTTTAAGCTGCTGGTCAAGGGCGGCAGCGTCCACGCGTATACCCATCGACGAAATTTCAAATACTCTGTTTAGAATCGGATTCCAAACGAGAATGTCGCCGTTCAAGGTCCAATCGTCGTAGTCGGGGGCGCGGCCGTCGTGTGGCTTGCCGCTTTTTAGCTTGCCGCCGATTTGCAGCAAAAATACAGTGCCATGCTCTTTTGTGATTTCGTTTTCGCGGTCGAATGGCTCAAGATTGGGGTATTTGTCCTCAAGCTCTTGCGAGGTGATAAATGTAACGTCCTTGCGAAGAATTGGCTTGATTTGCGGGAATTCTTTGATTAGCGCGTCCTGTGTTGAAACTAGCGCGTCTACAATTTTGCGCACAACGTCCTCAATAAATTCGCGATTGCGGTCCGACCGCTTTATCACGCATTCCCAATCCCATTGGTCAACATAGACAGAGTGAAGATTGTCGAGATTTTCGTCGCGTCTGATTGCATTCATGTCGGTATAAAGGCCGCAGCCGTTGGCAAAACCGTACTTGTGAAGTGCATACCGTTTCCACTTCGCTAGAGATTGTACGATTTGCACATCTTTGCCTATGTCCAATATGTCAAATTGCACAGGTCGTTCTACGCCGTTTAAGTTATCATTTAGGCCTGTTTCGGGCAAAACAAACAGCGGAGCAGACACGCGCGTCAAGTTCAAAGCGTCTGCCAGTCTGCGCTCAAATGTGTCTTTAATTAGCTTGATAGCTATTTCTGTCTCAATGATGTCAAGATTAGACTTGTAACCTTCGGGAATTATCAGCTTGTGAGACGACATGAAAAAACCTCCTTCTAAAGTTAAAAAAATACTTGCAAATAAATATAACAGTTGTTACAATTAGAAACAGGAGTTGACATTATGCAACAGATTACATGGTTGGCACTTGGATATA
>JAVBKH010000171.1:0-9910 GCA_031554155.1 Oscillospiraceae bacterium | reverse complement strand
GCCTAGATTTTCGTCTTCAACATGCATGACTGCGTGATGCTTTGTGGGGTCAAACGCTTCGCCCACTTCGCCCACAACCGCAACGCCCATGTTCGTCAAGGTCTCCTTAAAGCTTTGGTAAATCATGTCAAAGCCTTTGCCGAAATCGTCGTTAGCGTGGGGATAAGCTGCCGCCCTCTCGAAATTATCGAGGGTTGGGAGAAATTTTTCTACCGCTGCTGCCGTTGCGCTAGGGTAAATTTCGTCGCGCTCCTTTTGGCTGCGCTTACGAAAGTTGTCGTATTCAGCCACAAGCCTCAAATATTTATCGTTTAGCTCGTTGCATTTTTGCTCAAGCTGCGCGATTTCCGAGGTTCCCTGCTGCTCTGTGCAGGCTTCTTCAAGCTCCTCCTCAATCGGCTCTATAAGCTCCTCTGCATTGTTATTCTCGTTTGTCAAATCGTGATGCCCCTCTCGTGAAAGTAAATTAAGTCTATATTAATTATCAAGCTCGTAGGTTTCTTCTAGCACCTCGCCAAGCTTTTTTGCAAAATAATTTAGATGCGGTATAATTCTTGCGTAATCAAGCCGTACAGGGCCGATTAGCCCAACGCTGCCCGCTTTTTGCCCGCCCACCTCATAGTGAGTTGCGACGATTGATGCGCCCGACAGCTCCATCGAGGAATTTTCCTTGCCGATTAGAATTTTGAAGTCGTAGTTGCCAGAATCAAAGAGTGCGTGGAGGTTATCGCGGCTTTCGAGCATTACAAGCAGGTCATGGACAAGCTGCGAAAGTTCGCCGTATTCCAGAAGTTTTGTGCTGCCCGAAAGGTAATACTGGCCGTCGTTTATCTCCTTGCAAAGCTCGTAGATTGCGATTAGAAGCGGCGTGAACATTCTTGAGTACTCGCCCAGTGTGACGGAAACAGAGTTGATGTAGTCGTTTGTTATTGTGTCAATGCTGCGCCCGACTAGCCTTGCGTTTGCAAATTTTGTGAAGAATTCTAGTACTTCTGCCGTGACCTTGAAGTCCACCCTGCAAACCTTATTGCGAATAATTCCGTTTGTAGCGATAATCATGATTACGACTGTGCCCATGCCTGCCGCGATAAGCTCAACTCGCCTTACTGTCACGGTTTTTGGTGTGATTGCGCTTGTTACAGTTGCGCAGTTTGTGTAGCCTGAAAGCGCTTCTGCGGCATCTCCCAGCAGCTTGTCGGGGTCGGGGTCGCGAACATTGAACAGCGAGTTGATTTCGTTTTTTTCGGCGTCGGTCAGCGGCTTGCATGTCATCATCGAGTCAATATAGGCTCGATAACCCAAGTGCGAAGGCACACGCCCTGCCGAGGTGTGGGGCTGCTCTAAGAATCCCATATCAAACAGCCAAGCCATTTCGCTTCGAATCGTCGCGGGGGACGCTTGAAACTCAAGCTGACCACTCAAAAGCTTAGAGCCAACAGGCTCGCCTGTTTTGATAAAATTTTCGACAATGGCTGAAAGAATTCGCTGTTGCCGCTGGCTTAAATTCATTTTATAACCACTCCCAGTCGGGAATTGTTCGATTTCGGCTTTTTGCGAATGAACAAGACCATTTTTTAGTCTGTTTTGTGTTGCTAGTTTTCATTTAGCACTCTGCGTGGTTGAGTGCTAAATACAATTTATCATAGATTTTCCACTTTGTCAAGCGGCTTCACAAATTGTTTACAAAATTTTTGGCACTCTATTACTTAGAGTGCCAATTCTAAGTTTGCAATTACTCCTGTTATTTTACATAAATTTGTGCTAAAATGTGTTTGTAACAGGGGGTGACAGTTTGGCGACAGTTCAAAAAAACGAAAACGGTGCATCACATGAAAAGCAGAATTCACAATTAACCAAGGACGACCTTGAAAGCTTACAGGAGCGAATAAGCTCGCTTTCCACCCGCGGCGAATTCGCCGCCTGCCTAAGTTTAATTGAGGAAAACATGCGCACGCTCTACGAAAAAGAGCGTTGGCCAGACATATTTTTCCAAAATCTACGAACATATCAACGCTGTTTTTCTTTTGAAAAAAAGAACGTTTCCTTTGAGGAACATTTGCTAGAATTGCTTAAAATAAACGAAATCCCGACGGTCTTTGCGTTTATGCTGCGTATGTCCGACGGCGCAATCACGTGGAACACCGACTATTTTAAAAATCTTGCGCTGATGGCGGAGCGTTACGAGGACTTTGAAACTGCGTTTTCATACAGCGATATTATCATAAAGCTTGACCCACAAAATTCGTATGCACATGTTATGCGCGGTTGGCTTTTGGATTCGCTTGGTCGACATCCAGAAGCAATCGAGATGTACGAGCAGGCAATCACTTTAAACGAAGCAAATCATAGCGCGAGGAATTCCCTTGCAAAGCATTATGCCACAAGCAATCCAAGTCTTGCGCTTGAGCACATTGAAAAAGCCATTGAGCTTTCGCCCACGGAAGGCGCGTATTACGACACAAAAGCCAAAGTTTTAGTGCGGCAAGGCGAGCGTGATGCCGCAATTCTTTGCTACGACCTCGCGATTGAGGCTTCGCCGCTTGAAGCTGACTACCCATTCCAAAAAGGCGAACTTCTGCTACAGCAAGATAAAGAAATTGCAGCAATTGCGCAGTTTCGCAAGGCATTGTCGCTCAACAGCGTGCATATTCCAACGTTGTGGCGACTCGCTCACCTGTACAAGGATTCGCAGCCCGAAATGGCTTTGATGTACCTTAACACGATTGTCTCACAGCAACCCGAAAATGCTGACGCACAGCTCATGCGAGGGGATTTGCTCGGCGAGCTTGGCCGAGAGGAAGATGCGGCCGAACAGTTTCTTGGCCTAATCGAGCAAGATGCAATGCGGCATGAAGCCCTTGCGGGGTATGCCAACATCTTGCTTCAAACCGACCCAGACGCCGCTTTGAAATACTTTGAAAAGGCGATAACAATTGCACCAAATAATTCAAGCTACCATATGGGAAAAGCGCGCGCATATGAGCTTCTTGGCGTGGACGCTCAAGCAATAAAGGAGTATCGCGCAGCAATTTCCCTTGACGCTAACAACGCCCGCGCGTACGCTCGCCTTGCTGCGTTAATCGCGTCGTCAAAGCCTCGTGAAGCTGTTGACCTGTACAGCAAGGCTATTCAAATTATACCCGACAAAGCCTATTATTACGCATCAAAGGGCGAAATTCTAATGTCGATGAAAGACGGCTCTGCCGAAGCGCTTAGCTGCTTTAGCAATGCCGTAAAATATAATCCCGCAAACGCAAAGCTACAGTCAACCTTGGGTATATTGCTTGAGGAAGCAGGCGATGTTGAAGGCGCAATTATACATCTAAAAGAGGCTGTGAGCCTTGACAAGCGCGATGCAGACGCATATTATCGCCTTGCTAGATTAATTTTCCCAACCGCGCCAGAAATTGCGCTTCTCCACATCAACAGCGCAATCAGCCTTATAGCTTCAAGCAGCGAATATTTCTTCTTCAAATCCAAGGTGCTAAACGAGCTTGGCCACAACACCGCCGCCCTTGCCCAACTACAGGAGACCCTTCGCGCTGACGGCAAAAACGCCGAAGCTTTGAGAGAAATATCCGAGCTTTTAGGCCCAGACAGCCCAAAAGTCGCGCTGCACTATATTAATCACGCAATAGAACTTGCGCCCGAAAATCAGGACTATTATTGTTCGCGTGCGAACCTGCTATTTGAAGTTGGGCAGCGCGAGACCGCAAAAACCCAGTTTGAGCAAATACTCAATCGTTGGCCGAAAAACCACGAAGCTATGTACGGCTTAGCTTGCTGCCTTGCCGAAGACTCAAGCGAAAAAGCCACTGATTATTTAAACAAGGCCATAGCAGTCAAGCGTGATATCCCCAATTACCACGCCAAAAAAGCAGAGCTTTTATCTTTAAACGGGCAAAAGTCCGAGGCAGTTTCCGCATACGATGCTGCACTTTCTGTGGCCAGCGACAACCTAAAATATCTGCTTGCAAAAGCCAAGTTGCTCGACGAGTTAGGCGATGTAACAGCCGCGTGTAGCGCGTATTCGCGAGTTTTGGCAGTCTCTCCCGCCTGCCTTGAAGCTATTGGTAGACTTGGAATTTTGCTTGCAGAAGAAAAGCCAACCGAAGCAATGCCTTACCTTGAACACGCCGTCGACCTTGCCCCGAAAGAATTTATTTATCGCGCGTGGAAAGGCCGCGCGCTTCTCGCGCTTGGCAACGCAGACCTTGCTGCTGCGGATTTTCAAACAGCCTCCCGTCTTGGAGTTGAAACCGCCGAGACCTTTTTCACCCTCGCAAAGTTTGCCGCAGAAAAATTGCCAGAGTCCGCCCTGCGATTTTGCTTGTATGCAATTGAAAAAGACGAAAGCAACTTCGAATACAATATTTTTTGCGGCAAGATTTTCAAAAAGCTAGACCGAGTTAACGACGCAATTGAGTGCTTTAAACAAGCCGCCAAGTTTGATGACAAAGCCCACGAACCACGGGAAAACCTTGCAGAGACGCTATATGAGGCCAGTCACCCGAACGCGCTTAAAGCCGCGGACTTCGCCCTAAGTCAAACCCCAAGCTGCCCCGTGTGCCTCACAATTCGAGCTAAAGTCCTAGACGAGCAAACCGACGATGCAGATGTCGCCGAAATCATTGAGTTGCTTGACCGTGTGCTTAAATATGACCCCAATTTTTCCCCCGCTAGAGAAAAGCTTATCGAAGTTTTAGCGCGGAAAGGCTCGTTCATGCGGCTTGCTTTTGAAAAACGCAAGCTTGCTAAAGCACAAAAATCCCGCAGCAAAAGCTAAAATCAAGGAAACAAGAAAGGCGAAAAATTTATGACTATTCTAGTTGTTGACGCGCAAGGTGGCGGACTTGGCCGCGCATTGATTGAAAAGCTTGTGGCTACCGACATCGGCGAAAAAAATGAGCTTTGGGCTGTTGGAACAAATTCGCAGGCAACAACGGCCATGCGCAAAGCAGGCGCGCAAGCTTGTGCCACAGGCGAAAACGCTATCGTTTTCAATGCAGGCAAAGCAGACATTATTGTCGGAGGCATCGGCATTATTGCCGCAAATGCCATGATGGGGGAAATAACGCCCGCAATGGCGAGCGCAATTTCTGCTAGTGACGCGGTAAAGCTGTTGATTCCCTACGGCAAGTGCAATTTTAAAATCGCAGGAGTGACCGAAGACCCTCTGCCCGTCAAGCTTGACGACGCAGTTATGCAAATTAAAAGGCTGTGCGACAAATAAGTCGCGCAGCCTCTTTAAGTTCGGTTAGTTTTCAGTTCTATTAATTTCCTGCGTCAATTCTGGGGCTTGGGTGTTTGTTTCAATTTCGCAAGTTGAAGCTGAAAATTCTTGGGTTTGCTCTGGAACTTCAAAGCGATTTTTTTCGATGATAAAACGCGCGTACATTGCAAAACCTGTAGAATAGTACGGCTGAACATAGAGCATTGGAAAGACGAAAACACAGAGCAGCAACCACCCAAAGTACGAAAATCCAAACCAAACAAGGCTAAAGCGGTAGCCGCGTGTGTATTTAATAGATGTCTTGATTGCCTGCCTCACCGAAAGTTCGGGGTCTTCGCTTAAAAGATATGGCGTTAGCGTGTAGCGGTTAATGCAAGCGGCGTAAAAAATCATAGCCAATATGGCGAGAATCACCGCCAAAAAAATGCCTGTGCTCGCTATAGCACTAGTGGAGCGCGGCAACTCCTCTGTTCCGCTTAGAAAATAAATTGAAATTCCAAAAATTCCGCCAGGCACGATGAAAAATAATATTGACCACAAAAATGTGCGAATCCCGACCAAAAACTCATAGCAAATGGCTCTACCGTAGGCTTTGCCGCTCTCAAAAAAATAGAAAATCTCCGAAAGCGGCAGCTTTTGGCCGTGCACAAGGCTGTAGTACCACCTTATCGCGCCCAGTGACAGCGGTGTTACGAGCAGCAGTGACATTATAGCCCTTGCCGCCATAATTATCCATTCTGGAATTGAGAAGTTAAAGGCCTTAGCAAAAGCACTTGCAGGGTCGTCAAGGTAATTTGGCTCCATCATCGGGTTTCCAGAAGTGGGGTGAACAACAAAAATACTTGTAGTGATTTGTGATAGCGTCGAAATCAGCAGTGAAACTCCCATCAAAATCAAAATAATCAAAATAGCTCTGCCCCAGCTACCTCGTAGTGCCAGCTTAGAATTTCGTTTCAGTATTGAAAATAGTCCCATCTGCTTACCTCCACGTCAGTATTTATTTACGTCGTACGGGGGATTTCCTTAGTCAATGCTGTTCTAGAATGGACAAACATCTCATAGTTATTATTGTACAAAAAAATGTTTTGCTATACAATTAGTAAATTAATTTGGGCTTAATCTTCATTAAAATACAGCCCGTATACTCCCATGTCATCTTGCATGGTGGTTTCTGGTTGGTGGCAAAAAACTTCGGCGCAGCCGTCACGCATCCACATTTGGGGAGTAAACAGCAACGTGTAGCCCGTGCCATTTTCCACCGCCCACTGATGCAGCGGCATTTTTGGCAAACCAATCGCCGCAAGCAGCGTCATTATCACGCCACCATGAGTTACCACAGCCACATTCGTCATTTTTTCTTCCATCATTCTGATGAAAATATCGCGAACAGCGTCTGTTATTCTTCGCGTAAAGGCAGTAATTTCCTCGCCACCAGGCGGGGTGTGCTCGAAGGAATTCTTAATCCATAGGGAAAAATCCTCGTTTTCACGAAGCTCCTCAAAGCTTTTGCCCTCAAACTCGCCAAGGTTCATGTCCATGAGGCCGTCGAGCTTTTCAGTTAGGGTGTCGGGGTAGAAAATTTCAGCGGTTTGCACGCAGCGCTTGAGCGGACTTGTGAAAACAACCTCCGCAGGCGGGTAGGTAAAATCGCGATACATCTCGTTTAGCGCCTCAATTCCCTTGTCGCAAAGCGGAATATCGGCTTGACCGACATAACGTTTGCCAGGCTGCGAGCTTGTCTTTCCCGTTCTGATGAAATGAATCTTGTAGGTAATCATAAAAAATCTCCTTTCAAAGTAAAACTGCATAAAATTGAACAAAATGGCGAATAAGGGTGAATTTTGTATTTACAAACTGTTTTGCGTAGGCTATAATATACTTTACGTTGAGGTCGTCGGAGGATGAGTTATGAGTTCGGATTTTCCTCGCATTTTAACGCTCTTGCGAAAAGAAAAGGGTATTAGTCAAAAAAATGCGGCTTTACAGCTTTCAATTTCGCAGGCGCTTTTATCACATTATGAAAAGGGAATTCGGGAATGCGGCCTGGATTTTCTAATTCGTTGTGCCGATTTTTACGGTGTCTCGTGCGACTATTTGCTTGGTCGCTCGCCAGAACGCCAAGGTACAACCCTAACACTTGATGATATTCCAGAGCCAGAGCAGGCAGGGCGCGAAAACCGCTCGCTTGGTTCTATTTTGCCGACCTTGAACAAAAAGTTGGTTGCAAATTCGCTAAATGTTTTGTTTGATTTGCTTGGAAAAGCGAAAAATAAGTCGCTTACTGTCGAGGTTTCGTCCTTTTTAATGTTGAGCTGTTACAGAATGTTCCGCGTAATCTATTCGGCTAACCCAAAAAATCAAGAGCAGATGTTCCATGTCCCCTCGCATATCGCTGACACATACGCTTCAGCCGCAATGCAGATTGCCCAAGCAAATGCCTCGTCAATCGCGAAAGATATGCCAGTGCTTGGTATGGAGTCAATCGCTGACACTACCCCACTCGCCATTTCCACAGAGCTGTTGGCGCAAAACTATCCGCTGTTTTCGTCTTCGTTGCTCAACTTGATTCAAAGTTCAGAGCAAAGGATTGGATTCGTCGGAACTGACAAAAAAGATAAGCCAGTCTTAGCGAAAAAGCTGTAATCAATTTAGCGTATCAACACGCTACTCTATTTTACCATTAATTACACAATACTTCAATATAAAAACGGAGAGCATTTTCTTGCTCTCCGTTTTTTGCGTGACTTTAACAGTCTAGTGGCTGCTGCTACTCTCTTCAGACGAGCTTGCGGAGCTGTCTTCAAGTTTTGTGGGGTTAAAATAAAAATAATCGGCGAACGAAAATCCTTTTGAGCGCGCAGTGTCAATAACTTCGCCCAAAATCTCTGCATTTGTGCGAGAAACCGCATGAAGTAGGCAAATTTCACCTGGGTGAAGTTTTTTAGAAATTGTGGCTTGGGCTTCAATTGCAATTGGCTGATTTTTTACGTCATAATCCTTGTATGCAAAGCTCCACAGCATTGTGTTGTAGCCAAGCGCCTGTGCAAGCGCCAAGGTTTGTTCGCTAAACGCACCCTCTGGTGGACGGAAAAGTGTCATTTCATAGCCGTATTGCGCAACAACGTAATCATGCAGGTTGGTCAAATCCTTTGCAGCCTCGGTTAGCGGCATATCTGGGAAAACCAGATGCTTCGTCGAGTGGTTGCCTATCGTGTGCCCTTCCGCACTCATGCGCTTAACAAGAGCAGGCTCGGTTTTGGCGTATGGGTATGTTATAAAAAAGACTGCCTTGACATTTTTTTGCTTGAGTATGTCCAAAATGCGTGACGTGTAGCCGTTTTCGTAGCCTTCGTCAAAGGTTAGGTATATTTTTTTAGAATCGGGAACAATGAAGTACGCACCGTATTTCGAATATTTCTGCTGATATGCGATTGGGCCAGACGGTCTGTTTTGGCTGTCCACTGGTCCACCAGGGAAGCCTGTATCTTTTTGCGCGCTAAGCGCGCCGATTTGTGAAAAATCGGCGCTCATAGCAGGTGCAACAGATTCGCTCAACATGTCGGACGAATCGCTGCCCTCAATACTGTTTATTTCTGGATTAGATACGTCGCGGTCTAAGTCGCCGCTAACGTCACTGTTCATGCCTAAGTCGTCCTCAATTGTTGACATTCCGTTGTCAACCTCGGGCTTGGTTGTGTCAACGTCGGGCACAATGTCAGGGTTTTTGTCTGGTGTTGTGTCAACTACAGGCGGCATTGATGCTGCGTTATTGTTTGTGTTTCTCGAAGTACATCCAGAAAAAGTCGCTAACGCTACTGCGGCAGCCATTGTAACTGCAAAAATTCTTGCTCTTTTCATTATTTCCTCCAATTCCAAGTTGGTTAAATATTCCAATAATCGGCAGTTTAAGAAAAGAATAAAGCTGTCTTACACTGGAATTATACCATATTGTGAGTATTTGCGCCAGCGTTTGCTAGCTGCAAGTCTATTGTGCGCAAATAATTTAACATTAATTCATCTCTTGGACAAAAATTTTATCTCTGCATGTTTTTGTTGCCAGTCTTGACGCATTTGCCGCTTTCTGGTAGAATGATGGTGTATAGAAAGTCATGAAGGCTTTCGCTTTGCAGCCACGAAGGTTGTTTTGCCGCATGGCATTAACAATTTTCGTGATTTTTGTAATTTTGGAGGTTTTTTTATGCATATGGCAGACGCTCTGCTCTCACCTGCCGTTGGCGGTGTAATGTGGGCGGCAACCGCAGCGGTGGAGGCTTACTCTCTTCGCAGCCTTGGCAAGCAGGACACTTTCGAAAACAAAAAAATTCCGCTAATGGGAGTTGCTGGTGCTTTTGTTTTTGCGGCTCAAATGATAAATTTTACAATACCCGCCACAGGCTCAAGCGGACACTTGGGCGGCGGACTGCTGTTGGCAGCACTTTTAGGGCCTTGCGCAGGATTTATTGTGCTTAGCGCAGTGCTTTTGGTGCAAGCGTTATTCTTTGCTGACGGCGGACTTTTGGCTCTTGGCGCAAATATTTTCAATATGGGATTTTTTGCGTGTTTCGTGGCCTATCCTCTTATAATGAAGCCAATACTTTCAAAAAGCAAAAGCGGCAAAAGCTTTTTTGCAGCCTCTTTGATTGGCGCAGTCGTTGGGTTGACCCTTGGCTCACTTGG
>JAVBKH010000159.1:0-8560 GCA_031554155.1 Oscillospiraceae bacterium | reverse complement strand
TTCTGTGCCGTCCATTGCAATCATTTTGTAGTCGATATTAAGTTGCTCAGTAACATCATATTTGCCGATAAGTGCAGGGGCAATAATTTCGTTGACGTTAGCAACTGCTTTTAAAACGCCTTTGCCGCCGTAACGGGATTTGTCGCCGTCGCGAAGCTCAACAGCCTCATGTTCACCAGTGGAAGCACCAGAGGGAACCATTGCACGGCCATATGCGCCAGATTCTGTGAAAACCTCAACCTCAAGTGTGGGGTTGCCTCTTGAATCGAGAATCTCGATTGCTTGAATGTCTGCTATTTTTGACATGTATCGGTCACTCCTTTGAAATAATTAATATTTTATATTCTATATTATAGCAAGTATTTTGCCAATTTAAAAGTCAAATAGTGTGAACGAAATAAAATTCTTTTTGCATAGAATGTTAAAATTTTGTCTACTCTCGCCAAAGGTTGATTTTTTTGAAAATTTTCGCTATAATTAAAGCTCTTGTATATTGCTATTGGTTAGGAGATTCTTGGGTGGACTTCACAAACTATATCGAACAGGTAAGAGCGCACAACGACGAAATTTTTGAGCGAAGCGGCCGTGTTGCCAAAGCTTTCACTCGGCATTATGGTTGCCAACAAAACGTAAGCGATGGCGAAAAAATAAACGGCATACTATTAGAGATGGGCTATGTTTTGGCTGAATCCGTCAGTGACGCCGACCTTGTGCTCTATAATACATGCGCTGTGCGCGAAAACGCGGAGGACAGAATCTTCGGCAACGTCGGCGCACTCAAGCAAGCAAAAAAACAAAATCCCGCCATGGTGATTTGCCTTTGTGGCTGCATGGTTCAGCAGGAGCATATTACCGATAAAATTAGGAAATCATACCCGTATGTGGACTTGGTTTTTGGCACACACGCTATGAAAAAATTCCCAGAAATGCTTTACAAACGACTATCTGGCGCAATACGGCAATTTGAAATTGAAAGCGTCGACGGAGAAATTGTTGAGGGCTTGCCAATAGCGCGAGAGGCAGGAGTTAAAGCGTATTTGCCTGTGATGTACGGCTGCAACAATTTTTGCACATACTGCGTAGTACCCTTAGTTCGCGGGCGTGAGCGTAGCAGAGAAGCGAGCGACATTATTGCTGAAGCGAAAAATTTAGTTGCAAACGGCTATAAGGATATAACCTTGCTTGGGCAAAATGTTAATTCTTATGGCAAAAATTTAGCTAATCCTATAAATTTTTCGCAGCTTTTGCGGGAAATTACAGCCATAGAAGGTGACTTTCGCGTCCGATTTATGACATCTCACCCCAAGGACTGCACGAGGGAGCTTATAGACACGATTGCAAGTTGCGAAAAGATTTGCAACCACATTCATTTGCCTGTGCAATCTGGCTCAAACCGCATATTAAAAGCAATGAACCGCCATTATACGCGGGAAGAATATGTTGAGCTGATTAACTATGCACGCGAAAATATACCGAATATTAGCTTTACAAGCGACATTATCGTCGGCTTTCCAAACGAAACAGAAGAGGATTTTCGCGAGACCTTGAGCCTAGTTCGCGAAGTTGGCTACCATTCGCTTTATACTTTCGTTTACTCCAAGCGCGTAGGCACAAAAGCCGCCGATATGGACGACCCAATCCCCGCAGACGAGAAAATGCGGTGGTTTCGCGAATTGTTGGAAGTTCAGCAGCAAATAGGCAATGCAAAATACAAAGAGCTTTTGGGGCAAAATATTCGCGTTTTGGCCGAGAGCATCGGCAAAACAGGAGAAAACTATCTCACTGGCCGCAGTGAATCAAATGTTATTGTTGAATTTATCGCGCCAAGCGAAAAGATAGGCCAATTTGTCAATGTCAATGTTACAGAAGCGCTCAACTGGGCGGTTTTGGGTGAAATAACAAAATAAAAATAGAAAAAGAGGAACAATTAATGGACGTAATCCAAGCAGCAAGAGACTTAGGCAAGGCACTTCAAGCGGACGACAGATATATCAGAATCATGGCAGCCCAAGAAAAAAACGACGACGACACAAAACTTCAAGACGAAATCAGCGCGTTTAATATGAAGCGCACACAGCTAAACGCCGAAGTTCAAAAGTCCGAAAAAGACCAAGATAAAATCAAAGCCATGGACACTGAATTAAAGGCAATGTATGCAAAAATATTCGAAAACCCCAACATGATTGAATTTTCCGATGCAAAAGACGACATGGACGAGCTTATTGCTGAAGTCAACACAATCATTACTGGAAGCGCAAGCGGCCAAAATCCCGACGAAATAGTCTATTCACCTGCTGCCTGCGGCGGCGAGTGCGGCGGCTGTTCTGGTTGCCATTAACCTGCAATTTGTGTTATATTAAAGACGGACTTAATTGTCCGTCTTTATTAAAAATCAACCGAGGAGACATTGATATGGCAGAACTTTCGCCAATGATGCAGCAATATTTTCGTATAAAAGAGCAGCACAAAGAACATATTGTGTTTTTTCGGCTCGGGGATTTTTACGAAATGTTTTTCGAGGACGCTCTGCTAGCCTCAAAAGAACTTGGACTTACACTAACTGGGCGTGATTGTGGCCTTGCCGAACGTGCACCAATGTGCGGCGTGCCATATCATAGCAGCGAGGGTTACATAGCAAAGCTAATTCGCAAAGGCTACAAAGTCGCGATTTGCGAACAAATGGAGAATGCAGCCGATGTGAAGGGCGTGGTTACTAGGGAAGTTGTGCGAGTTGTGACACCTGGCACTGTGCTAGAAAACAATATGCTGACGGAAGACACCAACAATTTTTTGTGCTGCATTTTTCTTGAAAATGGCGGCTATGGACTTGTTTTTGCGGATATTTCTACAGGAGAAGTCAATATAATTGAGAGTGATTCCGACGACGACAACGTTGTGATAAGTGAGCTTGTGCGGTTTTCTCCGCGCGAGGTGCTTTTTAATGCTGCATTTATGGACAAGCGAGATATTGCAAAATATATGCGCGAAAAAATTAATTGCACAGCCGATTTAATTGATGACATCGCCTTTTCCGAGAAAACCGCAATACCAAAAGTACTGTCACACTTTGACAAAGCAAATCTTTCCGAATTAGGGCTTGAGAAAAAAGCGCGAGCTGCAAGAGCACTAGGTGCGACACTTACATATCTCGAAGAAACGCAAAAAATCGGAATTGAGCGTCTGGTCACGGTTAACGTGCATGACGAAAACCATTATATGGACTTGGATTCTTCTGCACGGCAAAACCTTGAACTTTTGCAAACCTTGCATACAAAGGAGCGGCGAGGTTCGCTTTTGTGGGTGCTTGATAAAACAAAAACACCAATGGGCAAGCGTTTAATCAAGATGTGGATTTCAAAGCCGCTAGTGAATCCCACTGACATTGAAAAACGCTTAAATGCGGTTGAAGAGCTATACAATAACGAAGTAAAGTGCAAAACCTTGACAGAGTTGCTAGGAGATATTTTTGATATAGAGCGCCTATTAACTCGCATAGTATACGGTAACGCAAGCCCTCGCGAATATAAAACTCTAGCGTACACAATTTCAAAATTACCTCAAATTAAATCAGAGTTGCAAGCTGTAAAGTCAAATTACTTGTCAGCTATATATCGCAAGATTGACTTACTTGAAGACGTTGAAAATCTTGTTTCTACTTCAATCATGGACGAGCCTCCTGTGTCAGTAAAAGACGGGGGAGTCATCGCGGCAGGCTATAACACCGAGCTTGACGAGCTGCGCTCGCTTGTTGCAAATGCGCGAGATTATCTTGCTGCACTTGAATCAACCGAACGCGAAAAAACAGGCATCAAAAACTTAAAAATTGGCTACAACAAAGTATTCGGCTATTATCTTGAGGTAACAAAGTCGTATCAAGACCTTGTGCCGCAAACCTACATTCGAAAACAAACGCTTGCAGGCTGCGAGCGATACATAATCCAAGAGCTAAAAGAGCTTGAGGAAAAAATACTTTCCGCCCACGACAAAGCAACTGCCATTGAGCAACGCTTGTTTGAAGAAGTTCGGCAAAAAATTGTTGCTGAACTTCACCGCATTCAGCAGACTGCAAGCGCAATAGCAAATCTTGATGTTTTTGTATCCTTCGCCAAAATTTCGCTTGAAAATCGGTATGTAAGGCCAGAAATAAATACAACTGACGAAATAATTATTGTGGAAGGTCGACACCCCGTGGTCGAACAAATTCTCAGTGATGTTCCGTTTGTGCCTAACGACACTCATCTTGATACTTCTAAAAACATGATTGCAATAATCACAGGACCAAATATGGCGGGTAAATCAACGTTTATGCGGCAGACTGCGCTTATAGTTTTAATGGCGCAAATCGGTTGCTTTGTTCCCGCAACTTCTGCAAAAATTGGCATTGTTGACGGTATATACACAAGAATTGGCGCGTCGGACGACCTTGTAACAGGCAAATCTACATTCATGGTTGAGATGTGCGAGGTAGCTCAAATACTCAAAAATGCTACAAGCAAATCCCTGCTTATTCTCGATGAAATTGGGCGCGGAACTTCGACTTACGACGGAATGAGCATTGCTAGAGCTGTAATAGAATACATATCTGACAAAAAAAAGCTTGGCGCGAAAACACTTTTTGCTACCCACTACCATGAACTGACCGAGATGGAAAACGACCTTGCCTGTGTTAAAAATTACAATACTGCCGTAAAAAAACGAGGCGATGACATAACATTTTTGCGCAAAATAATCCGCGGCGGCGCAGACGACAGCTACGGAATCGAGGTTTCAAAGCTTGCAGGAATCCCGCAATGGATTATATCAAGGGCGCATGAAGTGCTTGAAGATTTGGAAAATTCACAGCCTGTGCGTGAAACAAAATCTGCCGTTAAATCCAAGAATTTGAGAATTGAGGACAGCAGCCAATTCTCGCTTTTGAATGCACCAAGCGAGGTCGAAAAAATGCTGAAAGACGTTGACCTCAACACCTACACACCCATTGAAGCGTTGACGCTACTTTACAAGCTAAAAGAAAAAGTCAAGTAACAAAGCCAAACTATGCGAAATTGGAGAAAATTATGCCCGAAATTCACATACTCGATAAAGCAGTTGCGGAGTTAATCGCAGCGGGCGAGGTTGTTGAGCGTCCTGCGTCAATAGTCAAGGAACTGCTCGAAAATTGCATTGATGCGGGTGCGAAAAATATTTCCGTGGAAATTTCTGGCGGAGGAATTCGCCTAATTCGCATAACCGACGATGGCTGCGGCATTTCTCGCGATGATATTCCCAAAGCATTTATGCGCCACGCCACAAGTAAAGTATGTAAAGTCGATGACCTTGACAGCATTTTGACCCTTGGTTTTCGTGGAGAAGCTCTTGCTTCAATAGCTGCAATGTGCCGCGTTGAACTTATTACTAAAACCTCCGATGAAGTTGAGGGGACATCATATAGTATTGAGGGCGGCGAATGCACAGGTTGTGCACCAATTGGCTGTCCAACTGGCACAACTTTGATTATTCGCGATGTTTTTTTCAATACTCCAGCTCGCATGAAGTTTCTGAAAAAAGATATATCCGAAGGCAACAGTATCGCTCAAGTTGTGGATAAATGCGCACTTTCACACCCAGAGGTCGCATTCAAGTTCATACGTGATGGCCAAGTTAAGCTTAAAACCTCTGGGAATGGCGATTTGCTCGCTGTGATTTTCTCGATTCACGGCCGCGAGTTTGTTGAAGAATTGCTTGCTGTGGACTATGTATACGAAAAATTTTCGCGTGTCTCTGGGTTTATTTCCAAGCCAAACCACGTTAAGCCAAGCCGCACATACCAGACTTTTTTTATAAACGGACGCTTCGTCAAAACAAGAACTGGCGGCGCAGCCCTCGAAGAAGCTTACAAAAACAGAATCATGAGCGGGAAGTTTCCCGCGTGCTTCCTTAATCTTGAGCTTGACGCCCAAGGCGTTGATGTGAACGTTCACCCCGCAAAAATTGAGGTCCGTTTTGCCGACGAAAAGCCTGTTTTTAGCTCAATCTATTATGCTGTAAAGACAACTTTGCAAAAGCTTGAAGCGCCGCTTGGAGTAAGCGCAAACAAAAATAATCAGACTAATGAATTCACGCTAACACAGTTGATTAACGAGCCTGTACAGCAACGCTTAGCCGCAGAAGAATACCGAAATCAATATGTTAAGCATGAGACTAGTCGCAATAATTCAATGAATACACCAATTTCTTTGGCGGCAACAAACTCTAGCACTCTTTTTGCAAGGCCAATTTCATATAGAACAACAACCCTAGACATAAGCGTCGACGATGATGCTCCACCACAAAAATTTAATATGCCTACGAGTTTTGATAAAAAAACACCTTTGGCAAGTGCTAAAATTTTTAGTGACGATGCAACAATTGCTCAAGAAAAAGACACTAGTTATTTGGAAGATTTGAAAAATGTGGAATGCACCAACACGCCTTCCCAAGAAAAAAATGATTTTCGAGTAATAGGTGAGCTTTTCGGCACATATATTGTGTTAGAGCAAGATTCGGAGCTATTGCTTGTGGACAAGCACGCAGCACATGAAAGAATCATTTATGAGAAGCTAAAATCAGAGATTAGCTATGGCAATAGACAAGTTTTGCTAACTGCTCAAAGCGTCTCACTTTCTCGCGAAGAACATACTGCTCTCGCTGAAAACACCGAGCAGGTCGAAAAACTTGGCTTTTTAATTGAGGACTTTGGTGGAAATACCATTTTGGTGAGAGAAATACCAATTGAGCTTAATGAAACTGATATTGCCTTCATTATGCGAGAAATAGCTGACAAGCTTAAAAACTTTACACAAGATTTAACGCCGAATGTCCTCGATAGACTTTACTACAGCATTGCATGTCGCTCGGCTATCAAAGCACACGATAAAACAGACAAGCTTGAGCTTTTCGAAATTGTGCGACAGCTAAAGGAAAATCCGTCGATAACGCATTGTCCTCACGGCAGACCTGTTTTAATAAAGCTAAGCCGCCGTGAAATTGAAAAAATGTTTGGGAGACTTGGCTAATTGAGCAAAAAAATACCGTTACTAGTTGTTACTGGCCCGACTGCCTCTGGAAAAACACAGCTTGCCATTGACCTTGCTAAACATTTTGATGGGGAAATTGTCGGCGCAGATTCCATGCAGATTTACAAATACATGAATATTGGCACAGCAAAGCCAACTTATGCCGAAATGCAGGGCATTCCTCACTACTTGATTGACTTTCTTGAACCGCTTGAAAGCTTTTCAGTCGCGCAATATGTGACGCTAGCAAAGCAAACAATAGACCACATTCGCGCCCGTAGTAAGCTGCCAGTTTTGGCAGGCGGCACAGGACTTTACATTAGCTCACTGCTTAATAATATCAGCTTTGAGGATATTGAATCTGACGCCGAACTTCGCGAAGAGCTAAAACAAATGGCGGAAGAAAAAGGCGCTGAATATCTGCATGAGCAGCTCAAAACCTGTGACCCAAGTCTCGCCGAAAAGCTTCACCCAAACAATCTTGGGCGCATAATACGCGGCATTGAGGTTTTTAAAATTACAGGCAAGACTATGACAGAACTGCAAGAAAAATCACGTGAAACACCATCTAATTATGATGCTTGTGTGCTTGGACTTTGTTATAGAGACCGGGAAAAGCTTTACAGCAGAATTAACTTGAGAGTGGACAAAATGTTCGAGCAAGGTTTGCTTGAGGAAGCAAAAAAACTTCTTGATGACGGCTTGATTGGAACAGCTTCGCAGGCAATAGGGTATAAGGAGCTTGCTAGATACTTTGCGGGAGAAGAAAGCTTGATTGAGGCAAAGGAAAGCATTAAGCAGGAAACCCGCCGATATGCCAAACGGCAAATGACGTGGCTTAGGCGCGATACACGCGTTAAGTGGCTTTATGTAGACGAATATTCCGATTACTCCAAGCTGCATGAAAGCTCTGTAAAGCTAATCAACTTCACAGAAATATAGATGAAAGGGACGGCAAATGAGCAGACTCACCGAAAGAATAATTTTGGCTTTGCTGGCACTTTTTATTTTAATTTACGTTGGATATCAAATTTACAACAGTCTCTATGGCTCAATTAAAACTGATGTCGCCTTTGAATACACAGTTTCTCGTTATATTCCAGTAAACGGCATTGCAATACGCTCTGAAACTACTATTGAGGGAAACTACAGCGGCATTGGCAACTACATATTTGAAGATGGCACACGCGTGACAGTCGGAGAAAAAGTCGCTGAATTCTCCCAAAACGACCAAAGTAACCTTAAACTTAGACGTGCTCGTGAGCTTGAAGACGAAATCAAAATGCTTAAAGAAGCATCTGATTCCTCTGTAAATAATTTTTCCACAACAGAAAATTTGAACCGTGGAATAAAAGAGCAGCTTGCTTTTTTATCGAAAATTTCCAATAGCTCAAGATACGCAAATAGCGAAAATGTCCGAGAAAATCTTACGAGTTTGATTGACAAAAAGCAAATTGCCACTGGCATTGCTTTAAACTTTGACCCTCGGCTTGCGTTTTTGCATTCGGAATACGAAAGCCTTGACA
>JAVBKH010000012.1:0-4699 GCA_031554155.1 Oscillospiraceae bacterium | reverse complement strand
GTCACAGTGCCGTCCATTGGCGCAACGACGTTTGCTTGCCCTAGTTTTTCAGTCATGCTTTCAATATTGCGCCGAGTGCCCTCAATCATCGCGTTATAATACTGTTGCATTGCGTAGGCGTTGTCTTGGCCAAGCCTTTTGTCAACAAGGGCAAGCTGATTTTTAAGGCTCTCACGTTGTGAGCTGTAAATGTCTTCGCTAGTCTTGCCGTTTTTAATCTGCTCATATTGCTGCAAGCTCATGTCGTATTGTGCATGTGCTTGGGCGTAGGCTTGCCGAACTGCGTTTAGTTGAGGCTGGTCAATCAAGCCGTCATCAAAATCGTCTTTGGCTTGGTCATATTCTTTTCGCAAAAGGTTCACCACATTGCGGTTTTCGTTCATGATGTCCTCTTGAATCTCAAGCTGCTTTGCCAAGGATTTTTCGGTGGTTGCAGCGTCTTTGATAGAAATTTCGATTTCGTTAAGCTGCCCCATCAAGGTTTGGCGGCTTGATTGAAGCGTGTTTTTGTTTTCCTTTTCGGCAACATAAAGGTTGTCGATTTGGGCTTTGTAACCCGCTATGCTGCTTTCAAGGGATTTAATTTGATGTTCGTAGTCACTTGCTGAAATAACGGCAAGAACATCGCCTTTTTTTACTGCCGCACCCTCCTTAGCCTTGACCTCCAAGACTTCGCCCGCAATTTGCGGCATGACTGCCATTGAGCGGTCGTAAATGTAGCTGCCTTGCTCTGTGAAAGTCACCTTTGCAGTTTCGCTTTCTAGCGTGGTTGTCTCAACGACAAGTGGCGCCATTTGCGACGCTACAATGCCACCTACCACAGCAACTGCAAGAATTATGCCAATTATAATTTTTACGGATTTTTTCATAAAATTTCCTCCTGCGGATAGTTGGCTCAAAGAATTATTCGCGCTCTTTCAGCACCTCAACCATGTCGAACTTGGATATGTTCCTTGTGGAGATAAAATTGCAAATTGCCACAGCCAAAAAGCAGCCAACAGCGGCGGTGATATAGCTTGACGTAGGGGTTGTTGTGGGAATGCTGAACATGCTGCTGTCCATCATTCCCGAAAGTAGTCGCTTTAACGTTATCAGCAGGTATATTCCTGGCGGAATCCCGACCAAGGTCAAAAGCCAGTACTCAAAGCCAAGAATCTTTGCGATTTCGCGCGGGTGCATACCCAAGACACGCAGTGTTGCGTATTCGCGCTTTCTCTCCGAAAGAGAAATTGAAGCTGTGTTTGCAATAATCGCGTAGGCAACGGCAACACCGCTAAGCTGCATCATCACAAACATGGAGCTATAGGTCTTCATCATATCGTCGTAGACCTTGCGTGTTTCGCCAATGTCGGAGACTGCGGAAACGTTGTCGGCACTTTCAACAGCGTCCTTGATGTGCGTGGGATTATTTGAGTCTATTAGAACGCAGTTCGCGCTCTTTGGCACACCTAAAAGCGAGCACAAGCTGTCAAGCTCCATATAGGCGGACACACCGATGACCTCGTTTACAATATCCAGCACTGGCATAGCGATTTCGTCGTCGCCAGTGTAAACTGTTTTCACCATAAGCACGTCGCCGCGTTTTGCGTTAATTTTTTTTGCAAGGGTTGTGTTTATAATCAATCCGCCTGCAAGGGGCTTAGAATATGTCGCCTTGGTGCTGTCATATATTTTTTGCAACCTAGCATCACTTTCTAGCCCTGTGATGATTACATTTTCCTTGAGATGTGCGAGGCGCAGCTCGCTTGGAATTTCGAGCGTGCCCTCGGCCAAGCTCACCTCGCCAACGCCATAAACTGCCTCTAGCGCGTCTGTTACGGATTTCGGGTCTTTCAAGTTCACTTTGACGTCGTACATCAAAACCTTGCTGAACTGTTCAAGCATCATTTTGTCCATCATGTCGGTATAGGAGGCTGTGAAGCCTATTAGCGCAAAGGAAAACGCAATGCCTACCATGATAAACAAGCTGCGAAAGCGGCTGCGGGTAATATTGCGAATGGCCATGAAGCCATTAGATGCAAGAATTCGCCGCAAAAATTTGAGGCTTTTCAAAACGTCGCTTGTGACTAGCGGCGGCGCAGGTGGCCGCATTGCCTCACCAGGGTTTAGCTTTAGCACGCCGCGTGTTCCCATGAATGCACCGATTGTTCCTGCTACAAGCGAAATCATCATGCCTTTGAACATGAGCGCGGGGTCAGTTTGTGCGTTTAGCGCAGGCAAGTTGAAGTACTCTAGGTACATATCAGTAAACCCAAGGGACATGAAATACCCGCCCACTAAGCCGAATATCCCGCTCAACGCACCAGTCAAAACGCCGTAGCTTAAATAATGCAACAAGACTTCGCGGTCGGAAAATCCAAGCGCTTTTAACGTGCCGATTGACACGCGCTCCTGCTCAATAACGCGCTTTAACATTATATATAGTATGATTATTGACATGAAAATAAAAACTACGGGCACGCTTGTTGCCATTCTGCCAAGGCTGTTTATTTCTGTGTCTAGCATGTTGGCACTAAGTTGGTCTTTCCGTGCAAACAAGCCAATTAATCCGTATGGTGCAAGGGTATCTTCAAGCTGAAGCTTCACGTCGTCAAAGGTTACACCATCTTTTAGCTGGAACGAAAGCAAGTTGGACAAACCCTGCTTGCCTGTAATTGTCGCAAGCTGCGAATATGTGACATAGGCAAAGCCAAAAGCTTCGTTGTCTGGCATCACAGAGCCTGTGTCTGGGATTGCGTACACATATTCGGGGCTTTGTGCTGCGCCGCTTATGGTGAATTCAACCTGCTTGCCGTCGATTATCACCTTTAGCTTGTCGCCGACCTTGAGCTTGTTTGCCTTGAAAAATGAATCACCGACTACAATTTCATTCTCACCCGCCGCAAGTCCCTGTGTAATCAAAAATTTATTTAGCGGCTCTGCTTCGGTTGGGTCAAAGGAATGAATTCTAAGTGTGATGATTTTATCTTCCTTGCCTTCAAGCATCACGCGCGCATCTACTTTGATTCTTGCGTCGGCATTTTTTATGCCGTTGATTGCGAGAATCGAATCAATTGCGCCCACAGGCATACCGCGAACATTGGCGAAAGCGTCTGCAAAATGTTGGTCTGTATAGAGCTTGTTTTTTGCGGAATCTAGATTTATGTAAAGAAGATTGAACGCGACGTAGACCATTATGCCAACGCCCATTAGAACAATGCAGGAGATGTACGACCGTTTACCACGCCAAATGCTGCGCATGGCCTTTTTAAAAAGAATCACCAGGCCACCTCCTCCGGTGGGAGTGGATTTTCATTTACTACAGTTTTTGCGACAATGCCGTCCTTTATGTGGAAAATCTTGTCGGCCATTTCGCCAATGGAAGCATTATGCGTGATGATGACTACGGTTTTGTTGTAAAGCTTGTTGAAGTCGCGAAGCAGACGCAAAACCTGTACACCTGTTGTGAAATCCAGTGCGCCTGTAGGCTCGTCGCACAAGAGAATGTCGGGATTTTTTGCTATTGCTCGCGCTATTGCAATTCTCTGCTGCTGTCCGCCAGAAAGCTGGGAGGGAAAATGTCCGCCACGGTCGGCAAGCTCAATCTGTTTTAGCAGGTCGTCGGTGGAAATGGGACTTTTCGAAAGCTCTGCCGCAAGCTCAATGTTTTCTCTAGCGGTTAGGTTTTGCATCAAATTGTAAAACTGAAAAACGAAGCCGACGGCCAATCGGCGGTAGTTTGTGAGCTGCTTCGCTTTGTACCCGCTAATGTCCTGCCCGCGGTAGAGTACCTTGCCAGAAGTTGACACGTCAATTCCGCCTGCGATGTTGAGAATTGTGCTTTTTCCCGAGCCAGACGGCCCTAAAACCGCCACAAATTCACCTTCACAAATATCCATGCTTGCGCCGCGAAGCGCGTGGACAACCACTTCACCCATGTGATATTCTTTTTTTAAGTCTTGTATCTCAAGGATTTTTTCCATGGCTTGCACCTCAAACGGTTTGTGTGGTATTGCTGTAAATTCCGTGAGTTAATATGTACTCTATTTTATCGACAAAGCTGTCAACGTACTCGTCTGTCAGCGCTTCGTAGCCATTTTTTGCCGCATATTCATTTATTTTGGAGGCTGCGCCAAAAATCATCAAACTAAGAATGTCGTCGTCCACATTCTGGTCGACCTTATTCCTTGCTTTTTCACGTTGTATAAAATTCTGAAAATAATTATCGCTCAAATCCTTATATTTTTCGGCAATCCGCATTTGCACAGGCTCATTGCGATGCCTTGCGTAGTCCATGCTTATCTTCAAAATCTTTGGTCTTTGCGCAAATTCGCGCATCTCGCTTTTTATGAGTAGTCGAATAAATGCTGTTAAGTTTAATTCTTCAAGCTTTGTGCTAACTTGGTCGCTTACTTGAATTTTTCGCTTAACTAGCGCATAATCAATCACATGGCCGTACAAATCTTCTTTGTCCTCAAAATATTGATAAAAGCTGCCCTTTGCAATCCCCGCCGCCGCTACTATCCGCGATATGCTGGCGACCGCGTATCCGTTCTGCGCAAATTCTTCCACAGCGCAGTCTATAATCCAATTTTGTTTTTCTTCTGGCAAGTTTAAAAACGTCTGTTTTGGCACTAATATCACCTTCTTTGCAATGTGACCATGTAGTCATATGACTGTGTGGTCACATTATATACCTACTTATTTCCGTTGTCAATAT